>JAYVPZ010000101.1:0-9692 GCA_043757105.1 Aestuariivirga sp.
GCTTGGATTTCCAAGCTTATGCTGGCGAAAAGGACGGCGATGCTGCTCCACAAATCACTGCCATTGAAAACTGCGTTGCTGCAGGTGCCAAGGGCATTCTGATCACTGCTTCAAACGATTCGGTTGCTCCAGCTCTCAAGGCTGCAAAAGCTGCTGGCGCTTTGGTTATCGCTCTGGATACTCCACTCGGAGATGCTGATGCACAAGATATGACTTTTGCAACTGACAACTTTGAAGCAGGTTTGTTGATTGGTGCATGGGCTAAGGCAACTTTGGGCGACGGCGCTGCGACTGCAAAGATCGCTATGCTTGACATCAACAAAGACAACATCTCGGTTGACGTTGCTCGCGACACTGGCTTCCTCAAAGGCTTCGGCATTGATGTTCCTGATCTCAAAGTGATGGGCTCGGAAAAGGATCCTCGCGTTGTTGGTCATGAATCTTCAGGTGCAAACCCAGAAGGCGGCCAAAAATCAATGGAAACATTGTTGGCCAAAGAACCAGGCATTAACGTTGTTTACACCATCAACGAACCAGCTGCTGAAGGCGCCTATGCTGCACTCAAAGCTGCCGGCAAAGAAAAGCAAGCCATCATCGTTTCAGTTGACGGCGGCTGCCCAGGTGTTGCTTCAGTTGCTTCAGGTGTTATCGGTGCAACGTCACAACAATATCCATTGTTGATGGCTGCAAAGGGCATCGAAGCGATTAAGGCATTCGCTGCTGATGGCACAAAGCCAAAGGCAACTGAAGGTCTTTCCTTCATGAACACCGGCGTTAACTTGATCACCGACAAGCCAGCGGCTGGCGTGAAGTCGATTGACTCCAAGGAAGGCACTGCGAAGTGCTGGGGCTAATAGCTCTTTAATATATACTTGACGAAGCGAAGGGCGACGATATTGTCGCCCTTTGTGTATCAAAGCCCATCAAGAGGCGGTCTAAATTTTTGGGGAGTTATGGGGCAATGAGCGACAACACAGCGCCGACGAAAACAATTTCTGATTTTGAAGCGAAGCTGAACGAAGCCGATAAAAATGTCGCCAGCTTTGAGATGGATGATAATAATTTCGTTGCGCGTGTGCGCCGTTATTTGGGTGCAAACCCGACTGCAATTCCCGCGATTATTTTGTTAGTCAGCGTCTTGGCTTTTGGTGCTATCGCCAATAATTTTATGGCAGCCAGCACGCTTTCAACAATTCTAAAACAAGTGACCGTCACTGGCATTGTTGCAATCGCTCAAACGATTATTATTTTGACCGCTGGTATTGATCTTTCGGTCGGAGCCATTCTTGTAATCTCGGCCATGGTTATGGGGCGCCTTGCAACTTTGTATGGCATGCCCGAATTTATTGCGATTCCTGCAGGCATGGCAATTGGCACATTAATGGGGACGTTTAACGGGTTGCTCGTTACCAAAGCGCGCATACCGCCTTTCATCGTCACCTTAGGAACGCTCTATATTTTTAACTCGCTGAAGCTTTGGTACACGGGTTCCGAATCTGTGCGCAATGCTGACCTTGTTTCAAAAGCGCCTGGCCTTCTGTGGTTTGGCACGCCTCTCAATCTTGGCAGTTCGGCCATCATCTATGGCACATTTGCGATGCTCGTTATGGCGGCAGTCGCTTGGTATATGCTGAACCGTACGGCCTGGGGCAGGCATGTGCATGCTGTGGGTGATGATCCTGATGCAGCGATGCTTTCAGGAATTCAAATCGACCGCACACTTATCTCGGTTTATGCGCTTGCTGGTTTGATCTGTGGCATTGGTGCCTGGATTGCGATCGGTCGGGTTCAATCGATTTCGCCCATAGCTTTTGAAACTGTGGCACTTGATTCAATCACCGCTGTGGTGATCGGAGGAACCTCGCTTTTTGGTGGTAGGGCTTCGATTGCAGGTTCAATTCTTGGGGCCATTATCGTGGGTGTGTTTAATACCGGCCTCGCACTTGCGGGTGTTGATAGTTATTGGCAACTCTTTGCATCGGGCTGTTTGACAATTATCGCCGTTGCAATTGACCAATGGTTGAGAAAGGCTTCGAAATGAACGCTAAGAAAGTGGTTGTAAAAAAGCCGATAAAGAAAGTGGCGAAGAAGAAACCGACGCCTCGTGTACAAGCCGTAGCAACCTCTGCACCCGTTGCAAAAGCGCACGTCGAAACCCGCAAGCCGATTTTGACAACGCGCGGTTTGTTCAAACGTTACGGCACGGTGGTGGCTCTGAACGGCGCTGACTTTGATCTTTACCCAGATGAAATTTTGGGGGTGATCGGGGATAACGGTGCTGGCAAATCCAGTTTGATTAAAGCCATTACCGGCGCTGTGACGCCTGACCATGGCGAGATTATGCTTGAAGGCAAGGTCATTCACTTTAAAGGCCCACAAGAAGCAAGCAAAGCAGGCATTGAAGCGGTTTATCAAAACCTTGCTTTGTCTCCGGCACTTTCAATTGCCGATAACATGTTCCTTGGTCGTGAAATTAAAAAGCCCGGTTGGCTTGGCAAATTCTTGCGTATGTCAGACCGCGCCGCCATGCAGAAATTTGCGCGTGATAAATTATCTGAACTAGGCTTGATGACCATTCAAAACATCAACCAGCCTGTTGAGACTTTATCTGGCGGTCAACGCCAAGGTGTGGCCGTGGCGCGAGCGGCAGCGTTTGGTTCCAAAGTGGTTATTATGGATGAGCCGACGGCAGCGCTCGGTGTTAAAGAATCGCGCCGCGTGTTGGAATTGATCCGCGATGTGAAGCGCCGTGGCATGCCGATTGTGCTGATCTCACACAACATGCCGCATGTGTTCGAAGTGTGTGACCGTATCCACATCCATCGTTTGGGTAAGCGCCTCTGCGTTATCAATCCGAAAGAATATACCATGTCGGATGCTGTGGCCTTTATGACCGGAGCCAAAGAGCCGCCTGCGGAATTAATGGGCTAAACCCATGCTGGACGTGACTGACTTAGCCAAGCGACTGCGCACGCAGGCGGGTACGGTTTCGCGCTACATGGTGGCAATCGCTGCTCCGCCGGGCTCTGGCAAAACGACGATCGCTGAACAGTTGCGAGAAGCATTGGCTGATGCTGGCGAAACAGTTGTGGTTGTGCCGATGGATGGATTTCATTTTGATGATATCGTTCTGAATGCCAGAGGCCACCGCCCGCGCAAAGGCGCACCTTACACATTTGACGCGTTGGGTTTTGAAGTTTTGCTCAAGCGCATCAAAGCCCGCGAACCTGATATTGCCATTCCGGTTTTCGACCGCCACCTCGAATTGTCTCGTGCTGCGGCTGATATTGTTTCAGCTGATACGAAATTCATTTTGATTGAAGGCAATTATTTGCTGTTGAAAGAAAAGCCATGGGCCAATCTCAAACCGCTGTTTGATTTTTCAATTTATTTGAAAGTACCTGTTGAGGAACTTGAGCGCCGCTTAACGAAACGCATTTTAGAACACGGCCACGATGCCGCCTATGCGAAAATGTGGATCGCCTCGAATGATTTGCTCAATATCAACTATGTAGTTGAAAATAGTGTGGACGCTGATCTCACGATTTAGCTTCGAAAATTTCAGACGCATCTAAGGCCTGTATGCGACCAAATCCACCCACCACAAAAACCTTCTCTGGTTTCAAAGTCCAAAAATTGAAATCACCAAAATCGATATAGGTTTCGGCATAGGGGTGTTTGCTGAGATAGTGATCACGCAAATGATGATCGTTGAGTTGCTGTGCACGCCCCGTAATCGTCGCGCGAAAGCCAACAAGTGGATCACCTTCACTTGGCAATTCAGAAACAAGAAGACTCGCACGTGCATCTGTGGCCAAACATTTCGTGTGCCGAGCTAACTTGGAAAACAAAAACAAAGGCAGCCCTTCAGTCTCGGTCGCAATATTGACCAGCGCCCCAAATGGCCCACCCGTTTCAAAATCAATAACCGACAAAGTGCCCGTTTTGGCCCGTGCCAGAACCGCTTTAATCTCGTCTTTCATAGCCCTCGCCTTTTGCCTTATTTTGTTCTAATTCTGCTTGCCACAATTTGTTCTCTTTTACCGCCTATTCCCCTGCCACCTGCAACAACAAGGATAATAAACATGCCTATCGTGGCTCTGGTTGATGATGATCGCAATATCTTAACGTCAGTTGGCATGGTTCTGGAAGCAGAAGGTTACACTGTGCAGAAATATAATGATGGTGCAGCAGCCCTCCAAGGCCTGCAAGACAACCCGCCAGACATGGCCATTTTCGATATCAAAATGCCGCGTATGGACGGCATGGAACTTCTGCGCCGGATTCGTCAGAAGACCGATTTGCCAGTTATTTTTCTAACCTCAAAAGATGACGAAATTGACGAACTCTTCGGCCTCAAAATGGGTGCAGATGATTTTGTAAAAAAGCCGTTTTCGCAACGCCTGTTAGTTGAGCGTGTTAAAGCCGTGATGCGCCGCGCCGTGCCGCGCGATGGCTCACCCGTGGTAACCGATGCCACCAAGATTATTGAACGCGGTAAACTGACCATGGATTCAGACCGCCATGCCTGTAACTGGTCGGGCAAGCCCGTGACATTGACAGTCACTGAATTCTTGATCTTGCAAGCGCTTGCCTTGCGTCCCGGCATTGTAAAAAGCCGAGATGCTTTGATGGACGCCGCCTATGATGATCAAGTCTATGTGGATGACCGCACCATTGACAGCCATATCAAGCGTCTGCGTAAGAAGTTCACGCAAGTGGACGAAGCTTTTGATGGCATTGAAACGCTCTATGGTGTGGGGTATCGTTTTAAGGAACAATAAGGGCCTTTGGTCTTGAATGAACAGCCTGATCGCCACGAGTTTGATGACGCGGTAGATATTGAGGAAGCCCGTGTCTTAGAGACAAAATCACGCGGGTTTTTCAATCTCATTGCTCCGGGAAGTTTGACGGCGCGTATTGCATTGATAAATATTCTTGGCCTCATTATTTTGGCTTTGGGCATTCTGTATTTTAATCAGTATCGCCAAAGTCTAATTAATGCTCGGGTGCAAAGCTTGATGGTGCAGGGGCAAATTATCGCTGCTGCCATTGCGGGTTCAGCTACAGCAGATACAAGTTCAATCGTCATCAATCCTGAATCATTGGATGACGCCACGCCAAGCGACGGAACTGCGCCTGATACAAATAATTTGGACTTTCCAATTTCGCCCGAAACGGCAGGCCCGGTATTGCGCAGGCTTTTGGCCAACACCACCATCCGCGCCCAAATTATTGACCAAGGTGGAAATCTGTTGGTCGATTCCATATCGCTTTATGGTGGTAATGATATAGTTGAGAATGGCTTCAGCAAACCTGTCGTCACGTCAACATTGCAATCTATCTGGAAGTTTATAGCCAAGCCGATTGACCGGATTTTTTCAACTGACTACCCACTGCATGTTGATTATGGCATGGACAATAATGGCAGTAATCCTGAAGTTGCTGCCGCAATGAACGGTGCCTCCGTCAGTGTTGTACGTTTGAACGTCAATCATGAAATTATTGTCTTGGTGTCGGTTCCGGTGCAGCGCTTTCGTGCTGTGCTGGGTGCATTGGTTTTGTCCACTAAGGGTGGTGAAATTGATGCTGTGCTGAGTGCTGAACGGCGCGTGGTTTTGCTGACATTTGGTTTTGCTGCATTGGTGGCTTTGATGCTTTCAGCTTTGTTGGCAGGCACTATAGCCCAACCTATTCGAAAGCTTTCGGCAGCGGCTGTGCGTGTTAGACGAGGCATAAACAAGCGTGTTGAGATTCCTGATTTTACCTCGCGCAAAGACGAGATTGGTCAACTTTCAGGATCGCTTCGTGATATGACAACGGCGCTCTATCAACGCATCGAAGCCATTGAGGCCTTTGCCGCTGATGTGAGCCATGAGCTTAAAAACCCGCTGACATCACTCCGCAGCGCGGTTGAAACATTGTCGTTTGTGAAGACGGACGAGCAACGCCAACGTCTGATTGAGATTGTCGTTCATGATGTCAAACGCATGGACCGTTTGATAACTGATATTTCTGATGCATCACGGCTTGATGCGGAATTGGCGCGGGCAGAAATTCACCCTGTTGATTTGTCAAAACTTTTAGGTTCGATTGTGGGTCTTGCGAATGAAACCGCCAAACCTAGTGAGGCTGAAATTCTACTGGTCGTGCAACCCATCACAGAAAAGCACAACGCCGAACATAAGTATCAGGTTCTGGGCAATGATAGTCGCCTTGGCCAAGTAATCCGCAATCTCATCGATAATGCGAGATCATTTACGGCCGAAGGTACAAAGATTATTGTGCGTGTGCGGCGAGTGGGCGAAAACGTTGAAATTCGAGTCGAAGATTCTGGGCCGGGTATAAGCCCAGAAAACTTGGAACGGGTATTTGAGCGTTTTTATACAGATCGACCGCACCAGAGTTTTGGTCGCAACTCTGGCCTTGGTCTGGCAATTTCGCGTCAAGTTGTCGAGGCTCACAAAGGTCGAATTTATGCGGAAAATCGCTTGGGCAAAGCAGATGACAAGGGCGAAAAGTCAACCCTTGGTGCGCGCTTTGTGGTGCGCATTCCGGCTTTACCAGAAGGCTGGACGCCAGCGGATCATTAATGACGAGTATTCATGCGAGTGCTGTTGCCTTTGGCAATAAGGGTGTTTTGATCAGAGGTTCTTCTGGTTCAGGCAAATCGGATTTGGTGTTACGTTTGATAGATAGTGAAGGCTTTGGAACTGGTAAAAAAGCGTTACGTGCCAAATTGATTGCTGATGATCAGGTTGTTTTGGTGCGGCAGGGCAATGATATTATCATGAGTACGCAAAAAGCGATTGCGGGAAAGTTGGAGATCCGTGGCATTGGTATTGTTGATCTTCCCCATAAATCCAAGACAAAACTGATCTTGGTTATCGACCTTAAACCGCAGGCAGATATTGAGCGGATGCCGGAACTGAGCGACACTGTTACAGAAATCCTTGACTTAAAAATAAGACGTATTTTTATCGATCCTCTGGCCAATTCGGCACCTGCTAAAATTCGTGCTTTGCTATGTTAAATGCGTTTCAAAACTTCAAAAAAGGCGCTAGACAATCCCTCTCATATTTGGGGCGACAATAGAAATGATGTTTGGGGTTAAGCGACAATGATCGGATTGGTTCTTGTCACACACGGTAGATTGGCCGCTGAATTTATCAGCGCTTTGGAACATGTGGTGGGAAAGCAGATGCATATGGAAGCCATATGTATTGGCCCAGAAGATAAGATGGATGAACGGCGCAAGGATATAGCCTCGGCCATTGGAACAGTTGATCAAGGCCTAGGTGTGATTGTACTCACTGATATGTTCGGGGGCACACCTTCTAATTTAGCGATTTCGCTTTTAGAAGAAGGCCGTGTTGAAGTGGTAGCCGGATTGAATTTGCCGATGCTGGTGAAACTGGCGCGTGTGCGCAAAGACTGCAATTTGGCCAAGGCTGCTTCAGCAGCACAAGACGCGGGCCGCAAATACATCAATATCGCCTCTCAAGTTTTGCAGGGGGATTAATTGGCCACGCTGTCGCGCGAATTACCTATCATCAATCAACGCGGCCTACACGCCAGAGCCTCAGCCAAATTTGTTAAATGTGCCGAAGGCTTTGATGCGAATGTTACGGTAAGCAAGGACGGACAAACCGTGCCCGGAACCTCTATCATGGGCCTCATGATGTTGGCAGCCAGTATTGGCACAAGTGTGACTGTTGAAGCCTCAGGCCCACAAGCCGAGCAAGCCATGTTCGCACTGGAAAATTTGCTTGCCGACAAATTCCAAGAGGATTGATTTGGCTATTCCAGCCTCAGCGCCGAAGCCCGATGGTCGCCAATCTGAAATTGCGGCGGCTATTCAGCGTGGCGTCGGCCGTCTGCTGCGAGCACATGATTATGCTCTACTCGCCGAGTTCACTTTGGCGTCTGGCAGGCGTGCTGATATAATTGGCTTGTCACCTAAGGGCTTGCTCTGGATCATCGAAATAAAATCATCGCCAGAAGATTTTAAGGTGGATCAGAAATGGCCAGAATACCGCGATTATTGCGATCACTTTTCCTTTGCTATTCCGCAAACCATGGATGCTAATTTGATACCTGTAGAAGCTGGTTTGATTATTGCTGATCAATGGGGCGCTGAAATCATGAGGGCCGCATCCGAACATCCGCTTCACACCTCGCGCAAACGCTCTGTGCACATGGCCTTTGCCCGAACTGCAGCGCAGAGGCTGCACGGGCTGTGGGATCCTTAGGTGTTCAGTTGGTGATGCAAGCAAAGCTTGGCAACATCAGCGCTTGAAATTTCTGCTTTAAAAACACTGCAATAATTTTCTTTGTTAAAATGTTTGCATGTCTTGCAAGTGCCAAAACTTGGGCTTTTTTGTCGTGTGACTTCACTGCCCAGAATTTCGCTCAAACCTTTGGAAAATTTCTTGGACGTCTTGTCACCTAACTTTCCAATTGTCTTTTCTAAATTAGAAAGTGGGTCTTCACTGAGGATTTTGAGACCTTCCTCCGTTATATTCAAAACCACTGACCGCGCATCAACGCCCCGCGTTGTTTTAGAGATGAGTCCTTTCTTGATTAGTGTCAGAACAGTTTGTGATGTGGTGCCTTTCGTAGCACCCAAATAACGAGCCAATGCGCCCGGCGTATTGGAGAAACTGTTTGCGCGGAGGAAATAGCGCAGCGCTTCCCATTGCGCTGCGTTTAAACTCCGAGATTGGCTGGCCGAGCGCATCAACCGCGAAAGCCGTTCAAGCCGGATCAATATTGATCCGGCATAGTCGCGTGGTTCAACCTTTTTACTCAAGCGGCAACGCCCACCCCTATCGGGCAGGAAACGCCGGTGCCGCCAAGACCGCAATAGCCACTTGGGTTCTTGGCCAGATATTGCTGGTGATAGGCTTCAGCAAAATAAAATGGGCCAGCAGCGCCAAGCTCGGTGGTTATCTTGCCCATGCCTGCTTTGGTGAGGGCCGCCTGATAAGTGGCCGTGGACATGCGCACAGTTTCTTCTTGTGCGGCATCCTTCCAATAGATTGCAGAGCGATATTGTGTGCCCATATCGTTTCCTTGGCGCATGCCTTGGGTGGGGTTGTGGGCTTCGTAGAACACTTTCAACAAATGTTCGAGACTGACTTGCTTGGGGTCAAACACCACCAATACTGACTCGGTGTGTCCGGTCATGCCACTGCACACTTCTTCGTAAGTTGGGTTTGGCGAATAGCCGCCTGCATTGCCCACAGCTGTCACCCAAACACCAGGCACTTCCCAGAATTTACGCTCAGCACCCCAATAGCAACCGAGTGCAAAAATGATTTGCTGGCTGCCTTCAGGGTAAGGCCCCTTCAAAGCATGGCCGTTTACAAAATGATTTTGGGCTGTCGCAATGGCCGTGTTGCGGCCGGGCAAGGCATCGGCGGCAGAAACAGCTTCGGGTTTGCGGCGGGAAAATAACATGGGGTGTCTCCTATGAGCTTTGTATTCGAATGCTAACATGGGAATGCGCTTGAAAAAATAACAATCACAAATGCTTGAACCATGGTGAGCAATAGGCTAGTTCCACGCGAGGGCTGGCCTGTTCCACCAACTCATACCAAACAATGCGGAAGGATGGCCGAGTGGTTTAAGGCACACGCCTGGAACGCGTGCGTAGGTTAATAGCCTACCGAGGGTTCGAATCCCTCTTC
>JAYVPZ010000102.1:0-2491 GCA_043757105.1 Aestuariivirga sp.
GAATGCACGGTTGGCAAATCCGCATGGATGAGGCCGCCTTTTTCAAGTTCACCCAAAATCGACATAATGCCACCCGCACGGTGTACATCTTCCATGTGCACATCCGACTTGGCAGGGGCTACTTTGCAAATGCAGGGCACGCGGCGCGAAAGGCGGTCAATATCCTCCATTGTAAAGGGAATGCCGCCTTCATGGGCCGCCGCCAGAATATGCAGCACCGTGTTGGTAGAACCGCCCATGGCAATATCCAGCGTCATCGCATTTTCAAACGCCTTGAATGACGCCACATTGCGCGGCAACACACTTTCATCATTCTGCTCGTAATACCGCTTGGCAATATCAACAATCAGATGGCCCGCTTCTAAGAACAAGCGCTTGCGATCTGAATGCGTGGCTAATGTCGAACCATTGCCAGGCAACGACAAACCTAAAGCTTCAGTCAAACAATTCATCGAGTTCGCGGTAAACATGCCAGAGCATGAACCACATGTGGGGCAGGCGCTGCGTTCAATGATTTCCACTTCTTCGTCGGAATACTTATCATCAGCCGCGGCCACCATGGCATCCACCAAATCCAGCGCCTTCATCTTGCCCGAAGGAGCGAGATATTTACCAGCTTCCATCGGCCCGCCAGAAACAAACACTGATGGAATGTTGAGGCGCATCGACGCCATCAACATCCCAGGCGTAATTTTATCGCAGTTTGAAATGCACACCATCGCGTCGGCGCAATGCGCATTGATCATATACTCAACGGAGTCAGCGATGATCTCGCGCGAGGGCAGGGAATAGAGCATTCCGTCATGTCCCATGGCGATGCCGTCATCAACTGCAATGGTGTTGAACTCCTTGGCCACACCGCCAGCCGCTTCAATTTCCCGCGCCACCAATTGTCCCAAATCTTTGAGATGCACATGCCCCGGCACAAACTGCGTGAAGCTGTTGACCACAGCAATAATCGGCTTGCCAAAATCGCCGTCCTTCATGCCCGTGGCACGCCATAGGCCGCGTGCGCCTGCCATGTTGCGGCCATGTGTGGTTGTTCTGGAACGATAAACGGGCATTTGATTAAATCCTTGAAACGACCTGTGAAGTGCTTTTAGCGAATAAAGCGAGCAGGGGAAAGATTAAATCCGACATGGCTCCCTTGAAATCCAACAACACCTTCCCATTTCATGAGGACACTTAATGGAGGGCAGTATGACTTATACAGCTGATGCGACGGCCGAAACCTTAAACCGCGATAGCCGTGGTTGCTATGGCCGCATGAATAAAAAGCCTTGGTCGGTCTATGAAATCGGCGCTGTGCTTGGTGGGTTTGCGTTGTTCTGGCCTGTTGGCCTTGTTGCCGTGTATATGAAAATGAAAAAAGGCGAAATCTGGAAAGGTGCAAGCGAAATGGAAGCTCCGTGGTCTAATTGGCAAAAAACCTCTGACACTGTATCAAATTTCGCAGGCAAGTGGCAGCGGCCAAACTCAGGTTATGCCACAGGCAATGCGGCTTTTGATGAATACCGTAAAGTCGCACTCGAAAAACTCGAAGCCGAACGCCGCAAGCTTGATAACGAGCGTCATGCCTTTGATGAGTTCTTGACCAAATTACGCCACGCCAAAGACCGCGAACACTTCGAAAAATTCATGGCTGACCGCAACGCGCCGAAGAATTCGGCAGATTAAAACACTATGATTTCCCCTCATCCGCAGTGTCGGGTGGGGGGATGCCAATTCCGATGATACCTCAATGGTATAAGATTTTTATGCCTATGTGTATAAATAATCCTTGACAGCGCACGGTGAAGCTGATAGTTTCGTCCGCACTCCACTCAAGCATCAAAAACCGAAAGCTACCTCACAACAAGTCTTGCAAGCTCAAGAAGACGACGTTGGGGGGAGATGGAGAACTTGACAT
Organism: Aestuariivirga sp.; assembly: GCA_043757105.1. Lineage (GTDB taxonomy): Bacteria > Pseudomonadota > Alphaproteobacteria > Rhizobiales > Aestuariivirgaceae > Aestuariivirga. Next base: position 1,910 of record JAYVPZ010000102.1, read on the forward strand.
GACCTCGGAGCAGACAGAGTCTGTGCTGGTCTATCATTAGGAGAAAACAGTGACAGCAGAATTGGGCATCCGGATGAAAGAGCCTCCCCATGTGGGTGGTTTTGTAAAGCATGAAATTTTAGCACATTTGGAACTCACCGTAACTGATGCGGCCAAAGCCCTCGGCGTAACCCGCCCGGCTTTATCGGGCCTGCTCAATGAGCACGTTGACCTCTCGCCTGAAATGGCGCTGCGCATCGAAATGGCCTTCGGCGTTTCAATGGATGTTCTGATGCGCATGCAGAATAGCTGTGACTTTGCGAGGGCGCGTAAGGGTGCTAAGGCGATCAAGGTGCAGAAGTGGAAGAGGGCGGCGTAGGGAATAACGTTATTTGAATGCGGTAGCATCGAAATTTGAGGAGTATTAGGTTGATCTTGTGATATCAATCGAATTTCGAATTATCGAGACGAATTAGAAGAATCAAATTTTTTCTCTGTTAAAGGAAAAACATAAACTAGTAGTTCTTGGAAAATGAAAACCTTAAAACCTCGCATCAAGCCAAAACAATCAAACTTTGAGATAGGCCTTATGGACAGGCCGAT
>JAYVPZ010000103.1:0-2474 GCA_043757105.1 Aestuariivirga sp.
CGGCTTCCCCTCGCGCCGCACGTCGCGCTTGAGCAAATCCATCTCAAGGTTGCCGACACGCAAAGTAGTTTGCACGCTGTTGACGGGCGGCCTTCTGGCCAAGGCATTGAGGCGCGCTAAAAGTTCAGGCATGGCAAAGGGCTTGACCAAATAATCATCGGCACCGGCTTCCAAACCTTCGACACGATCATCAAGCCCACTCATCGTCGTGAGCAAGAGTACAGGTGTGTGATTGCCAGCCTTGCGCAAGGCCTTCACAATCGAAAGACCATCCATGCTGGGCAACATGCGATCGATAATCAACACTTCAAATTCACTCCGGAGCGCTTCGGCCAAACCACTCTTGCCGTCAGCGGCGTGACTAAATTGATGCCTGTTGCTGCTCAAACCACGTGAGATATGCTCAGCGGTGGCCAGATCATCCTCAATCACCAAAACTTTCATGCGTCAGTGCGCCTCGTCCCAATTATCTGCAGCCCTTGCATCCACGGCTAAGGGCACAGCCATCTTAAGAGCAGGCTCGGGAGCGGCCACCATTACTTTTCTGACAAGTTCGCAAGTGGCTGGGGCTTCGGATTCGGGACACTCAAAGATTAACTCGTCATGCACTTGCAACAACATGCGCGCCTTAAGGCCCGCCGTTTCAATGGCTGGCATCATGCGCACCATGGCGCGGCGGATAATGTCAGCGGCGGAACCTTGAATGGGCGCGTTGATTGAGGCGCGTTCAAGAAACGCTTTCTCCGATGGGTTTGGAGAATTGATGCGCGGGAAATGCATGCGCCTTCCGAAAATGGTTTCGACATATTGATTGGCCCGCGCAAAGGCTTTGGTCGCTTCCATATAATCTTTGATGCCGGGAAAGCGTTTAAAGTAAGTACGAATATACTCGCCTGCTTCTTCGCGGCTAATGGAAAGTTGATTGGCCAAGCCGAAAGCTGAAATGCCATAAATAATGCCGAAGTTAATCGCCTTGGCACGGCGGCGCACGGAAGACTCCATACCTTCAATCGGCACACCAAACATTTCGCTGGCGGTCATGGCATGAATATCCAATCCATCAGCGAAGGCTTTTTTCAGCTGTGGAATATCAGCCACATGGGCCAGCACACGCAGCTCAATTTGGGAATAGTCGGCGCTGATCAGCTTCATGCCTTTGGGGGCAATGAAAGCTGTGCGGATGCGGCGCCCATCATCGGTTCTGACCGGAATGTTTTGTAGATTTGGATCAGTCGAAGACAAGCGGCCCGTTGAAGTTGAGGCCATTGCATAAGACGTGTGAACCCGCCCGGTTTTGGGATTGATGAATTCGGGCAGCGCATCAGTATAGGTCGAGCGCAACTTAGCTAATTGCCGCCAATCGAGAACGCGCTGGGCCAGAACAATGCCATGGGTTGCCAGATCATCAAGTGCATCGGAGTCGGTGCTCCATGCCCCCGTTGCCGTTTTTCGACCACCGGGCAACGCCATTCTATCAAAAAGAATTTCACCTAATTGTTTGGGCGAGCCAATATTAAATGTCTGGCCCGCGAGTTTGTGAATCTCGATTTCAACAATGCCCTGCTTATTGGCAAATTCGGAAGAGAGCTTAGCCAGCACTGTTCGGTCAACCTCAATACCTTCAAATTCCATTTGGGTGAGCACCGGAACCAGCGGACGCTCCAGCGTTTCATAAACTGTGACCTTGTGCATTTTTAAAAGCTTTTGTTTGAACACCATCCAAAGTCGCAAAGTGATATCCGCATCTTCAGCGGCATAGGCGGTGGCCTTGTCAATCGCCACGCGGTCAAACTTGATGGCGGATTTGCCGGTGCCCGTCACATCCTTAAAGGCGATAGGTTTATGACCCAAATGGCGTTGTGACAGCTCGTCCATGCCATGGCCCACATCGCCCGATTCTGTGACATATGACAGCAGCATCGTATCATCAAGCGGGGTGACATTGATATCGTAATTTTTGAGCAGCAACATATCATATTTTAAATTCTGGCCGATTTTCAAAACACTTGGTGCTTCAAAAAGCAGTTTCATCTTTGCCAACGCTTGATCGCGCGGAATTTGCCCTTCATGCAAGCCCGCTGCAAACAATCCGTCACCTGCACCTTTATGCGCCAGCGGAATGTAACAAGCTTTGCCCGGCGCTGTGGCCAAGGACACACCAACGATATTGGCTTGCATTGCATCAAGTGAATCTGTTTCCGTATCGATGCAAACAAAGCCTTGATCTAAGGCAGTAGCAATCCACTTATCAAGTGAGTCAAAGGTGGACACAGTTTCATAGTCGGCATGATTGATGGGAATGGATTTTAATCGTGTTTGTATATCATCCTCCACATCGTCATTCCGGCGAACGCCGGAATCCAGACTTTCCGCACTCCCACCTGTTGGAATGCTGGATTCCGGCGTTCGTCGGAATGACGGTTGTAGGGTAGAAAGAAGAATCCCACCTTCAGGTGGCCAAAACTCGAATGTTA
>JAYVPZ010000104.1:0-2471 GCA_043757105.1 Aestuariivirga sp.
GGAACCGGGAGCACCTGGAATGCCAGCATCTAATGCGGCAGCTGCAAGCTTGTCTGCTGGAATGTCGCTGCCGAATGAAATTGTTCCGGCCTTTACGACCAACACTATGGCCAACAACAACATCATAACCCAAACTGCAGGCCCGGCCCAATCTTGGAATTTACGGACTGTTTCCATACCGTTCTGGATGATAAGTAGCTGTAAGGCCCATACCACGACAAAGCAGATCACTTCTAATGTAGAATGGCCCAACATATGGTTGTTGGTGTGGAAATCCAACATGCCTGGATTCCGGGTGAGCAGAGCTACGATGGCGCCTGCTGCTGCAGACGTTTGCGCACCATACCAAAAGCAGGCCACGATGGCCCGAACCAGTGCCGGAATATTTGCACCAAATGTTCCGAAAGATGCACGCGCCAGAACCGGATAAGGCACACCAGTTCTTGCACCAGCAATGCCCACCATGTTCATTAAGAAATAAACGATAACTGAGCCTAAGCCGATGGCAATAATAAAGTTAAAAAAATTGCCGCACAGAAGAAAAAGACTGGCGGCAAGAAAGTATCCGTAGAGGCTATGGACGTCTGAAGTCCAGACGTTAAATATAGAAAAAGCACCCCAGTTTCGATTGGCCGCGGGCGCCAGATCCTCGTTATGTAACGAGGGTGACGGATTTATAAGTTTCATTTTAGTCCCCTTTTGTGTTTCCCCGATGATCCTCCTCTGTGGGGTGATTCATCATGCTGCTAGGCTAATCCCGAAATTCAGTGTCTGCAATAGGCGCTCAGCATGCTGACAGCATGTGTCAGCAACCCCCCTTTCGCATCAATGGGCCACGCACTATATCTGAAATATGGGACATTCTAGACAAGAAGGTGGATTTGCGGAGGCTCCTCAGCCTGCGTTGGAAGGCTACGAGCTGCCGGAAACGGCGCGGGCTGGGCTGGAGGCCTTGCGGCCAGAAATCGGCATTATCCCAGCCTATGTGCCTTACAAGCCGCCCAAGCCGCCAAAATCCGAGGGTGGCAAGCGCTTTGAGGTGGTTTCGGAGTTTGAGCCTAAGGGTGATCAACCCACCGCCATCAAAGAATTGGTCGCAGGCGTGAACGCGCAGGATCGTGATCAAGTTCTCCTAGGTGTCACAGGCTCTGGCAAAACTTTCACGGTCGCCAAGATCATTGAAGCTACGCAACGCCCTGCCCTGATTATGGCTCCGAATAAAACTTTGGCGGCGCAGCTTTATGGAGAGTTCCAACAGTTCTTCCCGAACAACGCAGTCGAATATTTTGTTTCGTATTACGACTATTACACGCCGGAAGCTTACGTTGCGCGCACCGACACCTACATCGAAAAAGAATCCGCCATCAACGAACAGATCGACCGCATGCGCCACTCGGCCACGCGGGCGCTGCTGGAGCGCGATGATGTGATCGTGGTTGCGTCCGTTTCCTGCATCTATGGCATTGGTGACGTTGAAACCTATTCGGCCATGACCTTCCAAGTGAAGAAGGGTCAGCGCATTGAACAACGCGGGTTGATCAATGATCTTGTGGCGCTGCATTATAAGCGTAATGATCAGAATTTTGTGCGTGGCACATTTAGGGTGCGCGGCGATACCATTGAACTATTCCCTTCGCATTTTGAAGATCGCGCGTGGCGCATTTCACTGTTTGGTGATGAGATTGAAGGCATCTCGGAATTTGATCCGCTGACGGGCCACAAGACCGCTGAGCTTGAAACAATAAAGGTCTATTCCAATTCGCATTATGTGACGCCCAAGCCTACGCTGGAGCAAGCGGTGCTGCGCATCAAAAATGATCTGCGCATTCGCTTGCACGAATTCAACACTGCGGGTCGCATTTTGGAAGCGCAGCGTTTGGAACAGCGCACTTTATTCGACATTGAAATGATGATGGCCACGGGCAGTTGCGCTGGCATTGAAAATTATTCGCGCTATCTCACAGGGCGCAAGCCCGGCGAACCGCCGCCAACGTTGTTTGAATATCTGCCGGATAATGCTCTGGTGTTCCTTGACGAAAGCCATGTGACGGTTCCGCAAATCGGTGGCATGTTTAAGGGTGACTTTAGCCGCAAGGCAACGCTGGCGGAATTTGGTTTCCGCTTGCCAAGCTGCATTGATAATCGCCCGCTGCGCTTTGAAGAATGGGAGGCCATGCGGCCGCAATCGATCTTCGTGTCGGCCACACCTGGCGGCTGGGAGATGAACCAAACGGGCGGCGTGTTTGCCGAGCAAGTCATTCGCCCCACGGGCCTCATTGATCCGCCAGTGATCATCCGCCCTGTCACCACGCAGGTGGATGATCTGATTGCCGAATGCAAAATCGTGGCGCTGTCGGGCATGCGTGTTCTGGTGACCACGCTGACCAAGCGCATGGCCGAAGACCTCACCGAATATATGCACGAGCAAGGCATTCGCGTGCGCTATATGCACAGCGATATTGATACGATGG
>JAYVPZ010000105.1:0-2470 GCA_043757105.1 Aestuariivirga sp.
AAAACCATTGAGCGTGGGTTGCTGATTGTCCACACGGGCAAAGGCAAAGGCAAATCCACCGCCGCCTTCGGCATGGTGTTTCGACATGTAGGGCACGGGCTTCGCTCAGGCATCATCCAGTTTGTCAAAGGCGCATGGGGCACGGGCGAACGCACAGTGCTCGAAAAATTCCCAGACCTCGTCACCATCAAAGCCATGGGCGAAGGCTTCACCTGGGAAACCCAAGATAGAGACCGCGACATCGCCCACGCCAGAGCCGGCTGGGAAGAAGCCAAACGCATGATCGCCGATCCGAGCTATCGCTTGGTGATGTTAGACGAACTCAACATCGTGTTGCGCTATGACTACCTGCCTCTTGAAGAAGTGTTAGAAGTTTTAAAAGCCCGCCCGATGGATAAACACATCATCATCACCGGCAGAAACGCCCGCGACGAAGTGATTGAATTGGCAGATTTGGTGACCGAAATGGAAATGATCAAGCACCCGTTCAGATCAGGAGTGAAGGCGCAGGCGGGGGTTGAGTTTTGAAATGATGGAACTATTGAAATCTACAGAACTGAGAGATTGGCTAATTGTATTTTCCACTCTAGTCACTGGATTTGCAACGATTGCACTTTGGTGGGCAACAAAGAATCTTGTTACCACTACGAAAGATATGGCCAGTCGTTCAGATCAAGCATTTATAGTTGCGACGTTAGAACCGAATGCTTGGAGTATGAGGCATGTTGATTTGCATATTTCAAACACCGGAACAGGTTCAGCATTTGATATTTCGATCGCTTTTGATCCCCCGTTAGAAAATGGGGAGACGAGAGAAGAACTTCCAATACCGTTGCAAAATTTGAGTCTTCTTAGACCTCAGCAATCAATCTCTAGCTATTTGGGACAGTATGCTTTGATCGAAGGTAGGGTCTATAAAATCACAATCAAATGGCGACGGTTGCCGACCAGCAAAAATGTCGAAACATTGACCTATGCATTCGATACCGCAGTCTTCAATGGAATATCAAATCTTGGAGCAGCAGATCCACAAATCCAAATAGCGGAACAGTTAAAGAAATTACGCGAAGATTGGCAATCCGTGGCAAAGGGATCGCAGCGTACAGAAATAAATATTCATTCGTCAATTGATCGCAATAAGGAAACTCAAGAGCGAATGAAACAAATTAGAGAACTTCGGAAGGCGCAAACGACTCCAAAATCCAATTTATAGATCAGGCAGAACATCAATTGGTACTACTTCCCCTTCTCCCCTTGAAGAAGATAGATTGCGCTTCTTTCTTGCGCGAGACGGATGAGGGGTTGGTGCAGCAAGTCAACGTGAAGGCCATCCTTGTTATTTCGAATTTCGCGAACAGAATTGAAAATTTAACGTTCGCATGCTATTTAGGCCACATGAAGTTTAGAACCAGCCTCGATATGAACGCCGTCCAAACTGAAGTCGCCGCTGAGCTCAATAACATGAGAGCCGCAGGTGTACCCATGGTTCACATGGAAAATGGAAGAGTGTTAGAAGTGAAAGTCCTGAAATCCGTTTCTAATCGAAAGCCCGGATCTGGGTTTCTAACTGCAGCCGAATGAGACCTATTTTTGTTCTCCTTGCTGGGCCAAACGGATCAGGAAAATCGACTTTAGCGAGTACTTTAGAATTTAAGTCCTTCGAACTCGAAATGCTTAATCCAGATGACATCGCAAAACTGGCGCCACTTGGCTCGAATGCTTTGATTTGGTCAGGCCGAGAAATTCACCGGATCATAAAAAATAAAATAGATGAAAAAGTTTCGTTTGCCGTCGAAACAACTTTATCAGGCAACAATCATTTTAAAACAATCGGCGCCAGCAAAGCCGCTGGCTATCACACCGCGATGCACTTTATATTCGTAGACAACGTCATAGCTGCAATGGGTCGTGTACGTGAACGCGTCATTTGGGGTGGCCATGATGTGTCAGAAGCAGACCAACTTCGGCGGTTCCAAAGAAGTTTCGATAATTCTATCAAAATGATTGAACTGGTCGATGAGGCACATTTCTACAACAATTCAAGCACCATGCCGCTCCAACGCGTTGCCCAGTTTCTTGAAGGAAAGCTTTATTCCATTTCGAACGATGCGCCAGATTGGTTAAAGACAATTTCGGCGTAACTTGAAACCCAAACGCCGTTTCCACGCTTGCCCCGTCTGCCCAACTCGCCTAAAGCACACGCTCTAGCAGCGCTCCCGTGACCGGGACTGAAAGCCATTCCGGTGCGGCCAACCCATTCAGGGGCCAAGACGGAGCTGCCTTCCAATGCCTATTCCGGCAACGCTCAAACTTGGAAGGCCTGTTGCGATGACTGAAAAGCTTGGTGTAATGCTCTGTGGCCATGGAAGCCGCAACCGCAAGGCGGTGACGGAGTTTGCTAATCTTTCTGAACACCTGAAAAAGCGCCTGCCCCATTATCCTGTTGAGTTTGGCTATCTTGAATTTGCCA
>JAYVPZ010000106.1:0-2469 GCA_043757105.1 Aestuariivirga sp.
GGGACCCAGACTTTCAGCAAGTGATATTTTAAATGTTCGAGTGTGTTGCCACTGGATCCCGACTTTCGTCGGGATGACGGCAATTGGGAGATTGTATGATCGCACAATCTTAAAGAATCGCATAAATATGATTCATGAAAACACTGGCCTTTATTTTCTTACTCGCCCTGACCACCCTCGCCCATGCGCAAGAAGAAGGCCCGTTTCATCCGATGGATGCGCTAACACCTTCTGAAATCGACGCCACGGTAAAGCTGCTGTCAGCCGCAGGCGATGTAGATAAAAATACGAAATATCCTGCAATGACTTTGCGTGAGGCAGCAAAGGATGAAATCCGTAATTGGAAAAAAGGAACCCCTTTCAAACGCGCGGCGTTTGTTGTGTTGCGCAAGAACGGCAAGACTTTTGAAGCCGTCGTCGATCTCACCGCCAAAAAAGTTTTATCATTCACCGAAAAGCCCGGCGCTGAACCCATGATCATGGATTATGAGTGGGCAGCGGCGCGAGATAAGTTTATTGCAGACAAGCGTTTCAAAGATGCAATCGCCAAGCGCGGTTTTAAAGACGCCAAGCAAGTGTTCTGCACTCCCAATTCGGCGGGCGCTTTCCCCGGCGATGGTTTACAAAGCCGCCGCATTCTTAAAATTCCATGTTTCTCTGGCGCTGATAAATTGCACCCATTGCTGGCTCGGCCAATCGAGGGCCTTATGGGAATCGTTGATTCCAATTCAGGCGAAGTGCTGGATGTACTCGACCGCGCAACTGTCGAACTTCTACCCGTGCCCGCAGGATACGGCAAGGATTTGCCCAAGCTTGATAAACTCGCAAACCCCATTGCCATGATCGCTCCTAAAGGTCCAAACATAGAGCTTTCAGGCAATCTTGAAATAAAATGGAACCGCTGGCAGATGCACGCGAGGGCCGATAAGCGCGCAGGTCTGATTTTATCACTCATGAAATTTGATGACGACAAAAAGCTGCGCGACATTGTCTATCAAATGAATATCTCTGAACTGTTCGTGCCTTACATGAGCCCCGATCCAACATGGAGCTACCGCACCTTTATGGATGCTGGCGAATTTGGCTTGGGCTATTTAATCTCGTCGCTCAAGCCTGGTGTGGACTGCCCTCCCAACGCCATTTTCATCGATCTGACTTTCCCGAATGATGTGGGCGGAACCTACACAAGGCCCGCTGCACTCTGCGTTTTCGAACGCGCCAATGGTGATCCCGCTTGGCGGCATTATATTGCCCGTGACAAAGACGTCGTCGGTGTGCCTCAAGTTGAGCTGGTCGTGCGCCATGTGCCCACCTTGGGCAACTATGATTATGTGGTGGACTATGTGTTTAGCCCCCAAGGCAACATCACCTTGCGTGTAGGGGCCACAGGCTTTGACGCCGTCCAGTCGTCCGCTGCCGCCAATATGGAAAGCCCCACGGCATTGGCTGACACGGCTTATGGCACATTGATCGCGCCTTACACTGTAGCCATCAACCACGATCATTATTTCAACTTCCGTATGGACCTCGACATTGATGGGCCAAAAAACTCCTTGGTGCGCGACGCTTTCTTCCCCGGCCCAGCAAAAGATTCTGTTACGCGCAAATCTTTATGGACTTTGAAAACGGGCCGCTACACTGCGGAAGGGCCAATTGTGCCTGACCACAGGGCTACCGGCGGTGAAACTTGGCGGGTCATCAACCCCAATGAAAAAACCGGTCTCAAATTCAACCCGAGCTATTGGATCGACACCCATCATCAAGCTCAATCTATTCTCGATCCCACTGACCCGCCCCAAATTCGCTCTGGCTTCACCGCGCAAAATCTTTGGGTTACCAAACGCCGTGATGACCAGTATTGGGCGGCGGGGCTTTATCCAAATCTTTCCACCAAGGATGAAGGCTTGCCTGCCTTTGTGAGTAAGAAAGAAGCCATCACCAACGAAGATTTGGTATTGTGGTACACAATGGGTTTCCGCCATGCGCCTCGCCCTGAGGATTTTCCGGTGTTGCCTACGTTCTGGCACGAAATGACTTTAAGGCCCGCTTTTTTCTTTGACCATGACCCTTCAATGACGTTTAATCCGGGTTTACTTGGCGCAAAGGAATAGACTCATGAAATTATATGGCGTTTTGCTCTCCCCGTTCACGCGCATGTGCATGGTGACGGCCATTGAGTCTGGTTTAGCAAGTCGCGTGCAGTTAGTCGCCGAAGAACTTAAGCCGCACGAAATAAACCCAAAACTTGAAAAGCTTTCGCCCATCGGCAAAATTCCAATTCTCGAAACTGACCACGGTCATAACCTCTATGACAGCCGCGTCATCATGGAATATTTGACCCATGTTGGCGGCAATTCAACTTTGCTGCCGCATGAAGGTGTGAAACGTTTTCGGATTTTAACAATGGTTGCCTTGGCCCAAGGACTTTGTGACGCCGCTGTGTCGCTGCGCTATGAGATGGCGGCGCGC
>JAYVPZ010000107.1:0-9558 GCA_043757105.1 Aestuariivirga sp.
ACCTTGGCTTGACATCCGCTGTTATGACTTTTGGGACACCTCCAAATGGCTTATGTGTCATGGATGAGTATTTTAAAATCTGAGGGCGTGACGCCCACCGAGCGGCTACTTGCTCAGTTATGTGACCAGACGTTTTTGAAACTTTGGAGTTTTCCAAACCCTTACCGTGATGACGGCAAGGAGTTGTGTGACCTTATCGTTATTTTTGAGAATGCAGTGCTAATTTTCTTCGATAGGGAAAACAGGAGATTTGACACCAATCCTACAGATGTGAATTTGGCTTGGAAGCGTTGGCGAAAAGAAGTGATCGACAAGCAAGTTGCCACTGCCCATGGCACCGAACGTTACATCAGAAGCGGTCGCCCAATCTATTTAGACGCAAAGCAAGCTCAGCAATTTCCCATCCCAATTGACCTTCAAAATGCGTGCTTCCATAAGATCGTCGTCGCGCATGGCGTTCGGGAGGCGTGCAAGCATTCCTCGCCGTCGAATGTGTCCGGGAGCTTGGCAATCTCCTACAGTTCCAAGGACGCCGGGAGTTTTGACGAACCATTTTTCGTGGAAATTGACCGAGAAAATCCCGTCCATATTCTCGACACAGAAAACTTGGAGATTGCCTTAAACGAACTCGATACAATTTTTGATTTCACAGCATATCTGAATGCAAAAAATGAGGCCATTCAGCGGCATCAATTGCTAACATACTGCGGCGAAGAAGACCTAATTGCGCATTATTTTCTGAATTTCGACGATATCAAAAAGCGCCATATGATTGGCACACTTGATCCGGCTGATGGTGTGCATATTGGCGAAAGCGAATGGGCGGATTTCATAAAATGCAGCCCTTATTTGCGGCGTAAGGAAGCGAACAAGACCTCATACTTCTGGGATCGCTTACTTCAGATTACTTCCAACAATGCTCTGAAAGGCACATTGGGCGGAAATAGCAAACCGTTTGACGGCAAGAGCGCGATCCACTTCATGGCAAAGGAACCCCGCTTTTTTCGGCGCGGCCTATCAGATCATATGCTAGAATCCATTCGGAATTTTCCTGAGAACGACGAGCCATTCGTTCGAAACGTTTCGCTGATGCCCTCATTTCATGAAGGGACTTTCTACGTATTTTTGCAGCTCAAGGCGATTGATCCGACGCGAAGTTTTGAGGAACTTAGGGAGCTTCGCCAGGCCATGCTTGAAATTGCGTGCGCTGCGGCAAAGCTAAAATTTCCCGAATTTCAACGGGTCATCGGCATCGCGACGACCGCTCCAAAATTTGCCGGAGTGACCAATTCTGAGGATATGCTCCTCATGGAGTTTGATAACTGGAACGCCGAGCATAAAGCTTATTATGAAGAGGCTAATAGAGAATGGCGCTTTTTTGCAACCCCGCAAATGCAGATGACTAGGAGTACTGTATCTGAGTTTCCTCAACCGAATCGCGCAATGACAACTTCGACGAAGTGAATAAATATTGGAAGAAATGATCCCTGTGTGTGCGGATCAGGTCGCAAATCAAAGAAATGTTGCGGTCGATAACGAACGAGTCCAGACACTCACTGGACATCCCACTATTTCCCCAAAGGCCCATCTGCAGCAATTCAAACTGACCCATGATTGAACCGGCAGGCAATTTGCCTTTTTGTTTCAAAACTGGCATATTATAGATCATGAAATTTCATTCCACCATTATTGGTCGAACTCTGCGCGATGACGTTATGGTCAATTGCGCGCGTATTGGTTTCAAGCCTTAGCATTTCCGCCCTGATTGTTATGTGAAACCGGCATTCAACGCTGGAAACCTTTTCGTATCTGGAGCACCATCATGAACGTCATCCCAAAAAACATAAATCTCGAAGAAATCGTCAAAGCTGACATCGCCCATCATTTTCATCCGTTTACGGATCATAAAGCGTTCCACGCCAATGGCGGACCGCGCGTAATGACCCATGCCGACGGCGTTTATATTTGGGATGGCAAGGGCAATAAAATTCTGGACGGCATGGCTGGCCTTTGGTGTGTAAACATTGGCTACGGCCGCAAAGAATTGGCCGAAGTTGCGTATCAGCAAATGCTGGATTTACCGTTTTATAACACCTTCTTCAAAACGACGACTGTGCCCACCACGCTGCTGGCTGAGAAAATCTCGAGCGTTTTGCCAGAGCGTTTCAAGCACATCTTCTTCACCAATTCTGGTAGCGAAACGAATGATACAATTGTGCGTTTCATCCGCCATTATTGGAAATTGATGGGCAAGCCTTATCGCCAACACATCATTGCGCGCCGCCGTGGCTATCATGGTTCTACTTGGGTTGCGTCAAATTTGGGCGGCTTTCCTGCGATGCACGGGCAGGGCGGTGATTTGCTTCCGGGCTTCCATCACATTCAACAACCTTATTGGTATGATTTTGGTGGCGACAAAACGCCAGAAGAATTCGGCCTTGAAGCAGCACAAGAACTGGAAAAGAAAATCCTCGAAGTGGGGCCGGAGAATGTTGGTGCGTTTTATGCAGAACCCCTGCAGGGTGCTGCTGGGGTTTTGATCCCACCTTCAACCTATTGGCCGGAAGTGCAACGTATCTGCAAAAAGTATGGCGTATTGATTGTGGCTGATGAAGTGATCTGCGGATTTGGCCGTACGGGCAACTGGTTTGGCTTTGAAACATTTGGTTTTGATCCGGATATTATTGCCATGGCCAAGGGTCTGTCGTCTGGTTATCAGCCGATTGGTGCTGCTGCATTCTCCGAACATCTCATCAAGGACTTCTTTGAAAAGGGCGGTGAATTTTATCATGGCATGACTTATGCTGGCCATCCCGTGGCATCTGCTGTTGCACTCAAAAATATCGAAATTATTGAAGACGAAAAACTGGTTGAACGCGTTGCTGAATTGGCACCTTATTTTGCGGCTGGCTTGGCTTCGTTAAACGATCACCCCATCGTTGGGGAAACGCGCTCGGTTGGTTTGATTGGTGCCATTGAAATTGCCAAAAACAAAATGTCCCGCGAGCGCTTCCATGATTGTGGCCGTGTGGGCACGATCTGTCGCGACCACTCTATCAACAACGGCCTGATCATGCGCGCCTGTTGGGACACCATGGTGCTATCTCCGCCGTTCATCATTTCGAAAAAAGAAATTGATGAGATGATCCGTCTGGTACGCTTGGCGTTGGATAAGACTTATGCTGACGTGAAGTCAGAGATGTAATCGGAGAGTATTATGGCACTTGAAATGGATAAGCTCACTCGTCCTCCGGGCGATGAAGCATTTCGCCGCGAAAACTTAAAGGGCACACAGTGGGAGCCGACTTATGCTGGTGCGCTTTCTTTTATGCGCCGCAAATATACACGCGATTTGACGGGTGTCGATATCGCTGTGACTGGCGTGCCGTTTGATCAAGCCGTGTCACATCGTTCCGGCACGCGCATGGGACCTGAAGGCATTCGCAAAGCCTCGGCTGAAAATGCTTGGGGGCCGTTTTGGCCGTGGATGTTTGACCCGTTTGATACGCTGGCAGTGTGTGACTATGGAGATTGCTTTTTTGATTGGGGCAAGAAGGAAGACTTCCCCGCAACTTTAGAAAAGCACACGGCAGAGATTTTGAAGGCGGGCGCTGAAACGATCACTTTGGGTGGCGACCATTATATTTCTTATCCGGTTCTCAAAGCTTACCATAAAAAGCACGGGCCTTTGGCGCTTGTGCATTTTGATGCGCACAGAGATGTCGAAATTGACAATGGCGGCCGCATCGACCACGGCACCATGTTTGGCTATGCCGTGCGCGAGGGCCTGATTGACCCACACAAGTCAGTGCAAATCGGCATCCGCACCACGTTTGCGGGCGAAACCACTATGGGCTTTCGGATTATCTACGCCGACGAAGTGCACGCCACATCAACCGCCGATTTGGTTTCCATTATCGAGAAGAAAGTAGGCAAACAAAAAGCCTATCTGACCTTCGACATCGACTGCCTCGACCCATCAGCCGCCCCGGCCACAGGCACGCCAATTCCAGGCGGGTTGACATACCATCAAGCCGCATCAATGATCCGTGCATTGAAGAATATAAATTTCGTTGGCATGGATATGGTGGAAGTGTCACCACCCTATGATCATGCAGAAATTACGAGTGGGGCGGCAGCAGGTTTGATCATGGAGTATATATGTCTGCGCGCTTGGCAGAAGGGTGCGCGGGCGGAGAAAATGGCGGAGTAGCCTATGCTGCTTTTGGAAGTGTTACTTTCAAATCAACGTTGCAACCCAAATTCGTTGCGTATTTCAATAGCCGATCAATTGTAAACTTTGCCACATCAACATTTCGAATACGTTGAATATCAGCAGGATCGCAATCGGCTAATTTAGCAGCGGCGCGTATCGTGATTTTCAGTTCGTCTTGACGCTTGATAATTGATGCTGCGATATGTGCTTTCATTTGCAGGTTTTTTGCGTCTGCGAATCCTAGGTCTGCAAACGCATTGCCTGAACCCCGAAAGAATTCTGTTTCATCGCTCATTTCATTTGCTCCTTAATAGTTTTAATCTCGCTTCGATAAGTTCGATCTCGTATTTTGGTGTTTTGATGCCGTCCGTCGATTTTTTCTGAAATGCATGGATAACCCAAACATCGTCGTCGATTTTAAGTGCGTAAACAGTTCTCCAAGCATTGCCACCGTATGGCAATGCCAATTCAAAAACACCGTCCTTGAAACCTTTCATGGGTTTCGCAAGATCAGGAAAGGCCCCCTCTGCCACCGCTTCGAGAGCCAAAATTATTCGCCTTTGAACTTCTTCAGGGAAAGTCATGAACGCTTTAAAGGCAGCCCTATTCCATGAAATGCCTCTCATTTATCTCTGTTGGCATACAGACCAACAAAAGTCAACTCAACGCATCCCTCACCCTATAATACGCCATTGCCGCCACCAACAGCGGGGTGCGCAATTTACCACCCGGAAAAGGCAAATGCTTGATTTTGGCCAGCAGGTCAAATCGCTCCGCCGTCCCGCGCACACACTCGGCCATTAGTTTTCCATACATGCCGGCCAGCGCAACGCCCTGGCCAGAATAGCCGTGGGCGTAGAACACGGTGGGGGACAGACGACCGCAGTCAGGAATACGGTTCGAGGTGATGGCGATGAGGCCGCCCCATGCGTAGTCGATCTTCACATCCTTGAGCTGGGGGAATACGCTCGTCATGCGCGGGCGCATATATTCACCCAGATTTGGTGGTTCGAATGTGGAATAAGAAGCACGGCCGCCGAATAACATGCGGTGGTCGGACGAACGGCGATAATAATCGACAATAAAATTCGTGTTGGCCACGGCTTCATTATCCGCGATCAAAGATTTCGCACGGTTTTCGCCTAAAGGCTCAGTGGCGATAATGTAACTGCCGACTGGCATCACCTTGTCGGTCAGCGGCTTTACCAGTTGACCCAGATAAGCATTGCCACCGATGATCATGAATTTGGCTGAAACCTTACCTTTGGCTGTTCGCGCCCATGGGGCAGTGCCGGTGTTCACTTCGACCACACGGCTGTGCTCATGCACCACAGCGCCTGCCTCGATCGCTGCTGCTGCTAATCCTAAGCAATAGTTCAGAGGATGAAAATGCCCAGCATTGGATTCCCTTAAAGCGCCGTGATAGATATTTGTACCAAGTTTCTGTTCTAATTCAGTTTTTGAAAGCAGCGTGTTGCCGCCATAGCCTAGCGCCTCATACTCATCCGCCCATTCTTGCAGATGCTTGAACTGATGCGCTTTGGGGATGCAATGCATGTATCCCCAGCGAATGTCGCAATCGATTTTGTGTTTGGCAACGCGGTCTAAAATCAACTGTTTGGCTTCTTCCGATAGATCAAACGCGCGTTTGGCATCAGCCTTTCCGATTTGGCCTTCAATTTTGCCTTGGCCAGATGAGAAGCCCGTACAAATCTGCCCACCATTACGCCCCGATGCACCAAAGCCAATCGTCTCGGCTTCTAAAACGACAACCTTATAGCCGGCTTCTGCCAACTCCAGCGCGGCGGAGAGGCCAGTGTAACCAGCACCGATGATACATACATCTGTCGTTAAGTCGCCTTCGAGAGGCAATGTGGAAATGCTGCGGTTAGCGGTTGCTTGATAATAAGATTTGTTCGAAATTGAAGCTTGCATCGCCAAACTCTAGCCGCCCCCCTTCCTATTGGTCAACAACCCGCGCTAGACTGCGACTCCAAATCAACAATGCAGCAAACGTGTCATGAGCCAAGCCAAATTTGAGGAATATCTTTCAGCCAACCGCATTAGCGAGGTTGAGTGCCTTGTTGCCGATATGTCGGGCACGGCGCGGGGTAAAATTCTGCCGCCCAAAAAATTCCTCTCTGGCCATAAATCTAAGGGCCTACGCGTTCCCGAAGAAGTTTTTACGCTCACAATCAATGGCCGCTTTGTTTCTGATACCAATGCCGTGAGCGATAGCGCCATTGATATTTATATGCAGCCTGATGTGGATACCATCCGCTCTGTGCCTTGGTACTCTGAACCGACCGCCCAAGTGATATGCGATGCCTATCATTTAGATCACAAGCCCGTCACCATCTCGCCCCGCCATGTTTTAAAGCGGGTGTTGCAGCTTTATAAAGATAAAGGTTGGAAGCCTATTGTTGCGCCTGAGCTTGAATTTTATCTCGTAAAAAAATCTGCCGATCCTGATTATCCGCTTGAAGCTGCAATCGGCAGATCGGGCCGCAAGGAATCAGGCGGGCAGGCGTATGGCATTGATGCTGCCAATGATTTTGATCCGATTGTTGAAGATATTTATGATTGGTGCGAAGCGCAGGAATTAGACGTTGATACGCTCAGCCACGAAGCAGGCCCAGCGCAGCTTGAAATCAATTTCAATCACGGCGATCCGTTAGAACTTGCCGATCAGGTTTTCCTTTTCAAACGCACCGTGCGCCAAGCGGCATTGAAGCATGATGTCTATGCCACCTTCATGGCCAAACCGCATGAAAATGAGCCAGGTTCATCAATGCACATTCATCAATCGGTGATGGATATTAAAACTGGTAAAAATATTTTCACGGGCAAAGATGGAAAGCAAACAAAGCTGTTCCTCAATCATATTGGCGGTTTGCAGCGCTATTTGGCGGCTGCACTTCCATTGCTTGCGCCGAACGTGAATTCTTATCGCCGCTTGGTGCCGGAATCTGATGCGCCAACGAATGTGCATTGGGCTGTCGATAATCGCACAGTATCGCTGCGTGTGCCAGCTTCGGATCCAGCAAACTTGCGGGTTGAAAATCGGGTCGGGGGTGCTGACTCAAATCCTTATCTCGCTTTTGCCGCTTCTCTTGCTTGCGGTTATCTCGGCATGGTCGAAAAAATTAAGCCATCAGACCCCGTCACAGGTTCGGCATATCGCTATGCTCACACATTGCCGATCAGTTTGGATGAAGCGCTTGATAAGCTCAACTATACCAAACCACTTAAACAAGTTTTGGGCGAGCAGTTTGTAGAGGCTTATCAAGATGTGAAGTATCAAGAGATGCAGCATTACCGCAAAGTGATTAGTTCATGGGAACGCGAATTTCTGCTGCTCAATGTTTGAGTGTATAATGATCAGTGAGTCGAATTAGATTGAGGGCATAATGCAGATTTTGTTGCGATTGATTGTTGTGATTGGGCTTTTGTTTGCGAGTTCGATAACTGTATTTGCTCAAGACGCAGGCCAAGTTCAAGCTGCTATCGCGCAACTTCTCTCAGGCGGTGCGCGTCTTGCACTGCCTATCGAGCGTATCCGTCCAGCACTCACCGCACATTATGTGAATAGTCGCGGTTCTGTCTATTGGGTGGGCACAGGCCGCATGGACAGCTTCATTAAGCGTTTGCAACAAGCCAAACTCGACGGACTGAATTCCGCTGATTATCCAGTGGCTTACCTCACAAGCCTAAGAGATGAACTTAACCCCAACGATCCAATTGCGGCGGCACAAGCGGAACTGGCTTTTTCTGCATTCTTCGTATCCTATGCTGCTGATCTGAAAATCGGTCGCATTGCCCCTCAAAAGGTTGATCCTAATCTCTTTCGGACGCAGAAAACCATCGACGTTCAACGTGTACTGGCTGATTTGAAAAAACAATCAGACCCCAATAAGTTTTTGGCTTCGTTCGAGCCGCGCAATGTTCACTATCAATCCCTCAAGAAGATGCTGAAGGTCTATACTCAGGTGATAGATGAAGGCATGTCTTGGCCTACCATCGCGCAAGGGGCCACGGTGAAAGCAGGCAGCTCTGATCCGCGCATCGCGGGAGTTCGCCATATACTAAGCTTGACTGGCGATTATGATTGGAACGACACAGGTTCACCCGTGTTTGATCAAAACATGGCGATTGCCTTGCGAAAATTCCAATTGCGCCACGGCCTTGAAGCGAAGGGACTGCTGGGCAAACAAACAATCGTTGCGCTCAATATTTCACCAGAAGAACGTCAACGCCAAATTATGCTCAATATGGAGCGCTGGCGTTGGATGCCAGACAATCTGGGCGATGAACACTTCTTGGTCAACATCGCGGCCTTCGAATTGCAGCATTGGCAATCGAATATTATTGTCGATAGGATGAATGTTGTCGTGGGCGCTGTGGCCACCCAGACGCCAGAGTTTTCCGGCGCTATGCAATATATCGAGCTCAATCCTTATTGGACTGTACCCTACACAATTGCCACCAAAGAAATGTTACCCAAATTGCAAACTAACCCGATGCAATATGCAGGCGACTTTGAGGTGTTCGCTGGCGGCAAGTTGGTCGATTGGAATTCAATTAATTGGAGTTCCTATGGCGGGGGTTCATTTCCATTCACGTTCCGCCAATTACCAGGGCCAAAAAACGCATTGGGCAAAGTCAAATTTATGTTGCCCAACAAATTTAATATTTATCTTCACGACACCCCGGCCAAAGATAAATTCGCCAACAGCACACGTGCCTTCAGCCACGGTTGCATCCGCCTGTTGAGACCAGGTGATTTAGCTTATTCATTGTTGGAACGCACAGGAATGGACCGTGGTGCGATTGATGCCGTCTGGGCAGGAGGAGAAAATACGCGGGTGAATTTGCCAAAGCAGATACCTGTCCATTTGATTTATGCCACGGCGTTTTCGAGCGAAAATGGCATTGAATTTCGGACGGATGTCTATGGGCGTGACAGGAAACTATATCAGGCACTGTTTGGACGAGCGGGGAGTTGATTTTTATCAACTCTCTCCCACAAGGGGAGAGAGTTGGACTTAAAAGATTTTCGTGGAGTTGCGTTTAGGTTATGACTTCAACACCCCGCCTGCCGAAAGCGCTTTGGCACTTGATTTTACATGCAGAACCGCCGCACCTTTTGATCCCAGAAACGTAGCCACTACAGCCTCAACATCATCGCCCATCGCCAGTTCAAACGCCTCCGCGCCAAAGCTCTTGGCCCATGCTGTGAAATCTGGGTTCACTAAATTTGTACCAGACACGCGGCCTTCATAATTTTTTTCTTGATGCGAGCGGATGGTGCCGTAAATGCTGTTGTTCGAAATCACAATTTT
>JAYVPZ010000108.1:0-9557 GCA_043757105.1 Aestuariivirga sp.
AAACCAACTTCGCCCAAACCAACAACAACTGAACCAAATTGAAAATCACCCTGTCACAGAAATTATCTGTGTCTCAATTATGGGGTGCAGTCCAGCACTGTCACCGTAACTACCGTAACTCCGTAACTCGTAACTTAAGATGGTGGCGATTTTCGTCGGAGTGGTGGGTTTCGTTTTTCCATGGTTTTCCATAGGCTGAGATGATCGACATGGGTTATGGAGAAGCTATAAGTGGGATAGTCAACACAAACTCTGTACCAGGCGCAAGTGCACGTACAATAAGCTCTGCTTCCAGCTGACTTACAAATGAAGAGATAATCCGCATACCAAGCCCTTTGGCTTGGCGAGGATCAAAGTTAACAGGTAGCCCGTTTCCTTCATCGCGAACGGAGATCGCAAACTTGAGTTTTTCTGCCCGACCTACCTTGACCCAGACTTTCCCTTCCGATTGATCTCTGTATGCGTATTTGGCGCAATTTGTTATTAGTTCGTTGACGATTAATGCGACAGAAATAGCACGATCGGTTTCTATCTCAATGTCATCTTCGGTATCGGTGTAAACTTTGCAATGCGCTACGCTTGCGTCCAAATCGCTGCAGATCGCTTTGATATAGTTTCCGACGTTCATGCGCTCGATCTGGGGGCTGTGGCTGAGTTGCTCGTGGGCCTTCGCTATAGCTGCCACACGATATGATGCTTCATTTAAATGTTCTGTCAATTCTGCGTTCGTAACGTCACGTGATTGCAAGTTGAGCATGCTTGAGACAATCTGCAGGCTGTTTTTTATGCGATGATTCATCTCCTTTAGCAAATACTTGTCACGCTCTAGTGCTGCTTTAAGCCTGCGCTCGTTGCGCTCACGTTCAATCGCCATGCCCAATATGTTTGCTGCGCCTTGGAGGAACGCCAAGTCATGCTTCTCAAACTCATTATCTGATCGGCTATCCACCTCCAGAACTCCAAATGGCTTTCCATCGCCTTGGAGAATAACGTTCATTGCGCGAAGTATGCCATGTTGGCGCAGCAAGTCCGGCGTTCTGAACCGTTCCTCGTTTTCTAGATGATTAGAAATAACAGGCTTACCAGTTTGTAAAGCAAATCCGGCCGGAGAAGCGAGGTCAGCTCCAACTGTTGCAACGCCGACCGTTCCCGGTCTCCAACCCACACCAGCTCGAACGAGCAAGTGATTTTTGGACGAAATGTATTCAAGCACTTTACAAAATTCAGCTTCCAAGCCATCTGCAGTAAGGCGCGCGGTTTCGTCCAACAATTGCTCAAAGGCGGCACCCTGCAACGCTGTCACACCTAGCTCTGCCAATATTTCTTGCTGTCGGATGCGCCTCTGCAGGACATGCATCGACAAGTTAGGAACGTTAGCAATTGGCTTAGGCTCCACGACGGGAGGATTATCTTCGGGTATACTCAATGGTAAGCCTTTCTGGTGAAAACCATCTCTGGCACTCGCCAAAACAAACTAGATTACGGTGGCAGTGCATTTTATTGTCCCTCCAAAGTTCTTCACAATGCCCCCTATGACTGTCGCTTTCTGGTGCATTATTTCTACCTTTGAAATCGGTGAAGATCGAGTTATTTTACTCAGGGTTAATCTGATCGCAGGTTGAGTCAAGTGCTCTCGTTTTTGAGCTTGGTATTCTTATTCAATATTCCAACTTGGTTGATTTTTGAGAATCCTAAAGTTCGAAACCGGGGATGGATTGTTTTGAATTCAGAAAAGAATTGAGGCGGGGTCTAGTATCCGGCTCTTTTTCTTTTATGGTAGTTGCATGATGCGTCAATATGAATTGGTTGAACGGGTTACAGGTTATGACCCCGACGTGGATGAGGACTTGCTCAACCGCGCCTATATCTATGCTATGAAGGCGCATGGCACCCAGACCCGTGCATCGGGGGAGGCTTATTTCAACCATCCACTCGAAGTTGCGGCCATTCTGGCTGATATGAAGCTTGATACCGCGACGATTGTGGCGGCCCTGCTACATGACACTGTAGAGGATACCGAAACGACACACCAAGAAATTGTCGAGAAGTTTGGCGTGGAAATCGCTTCGCTTGTTGACGGTCTGACCAAGATTGCCAAACTCGATATGGTGACTAAGGAGGCCACACAAGCCGAAAATTTACGCAAACTGCTTTTGGCCATGTCGAAAGATGTGCGGGTGTTGTTGGTGAAACTTGCCGACCGTTTGCACAACATGCGCACTCTCAACCATGTGAAACCTGAAAAGCGTGAACGTGTAGCGCAGGAAACGATGGATATTTATGCACCACTGGCTGGGCGCATGGGCATGCAGCTGATCCGCGATGAGATGGAAGATATTGCTTTCAAAATTCTCAATCCGGATGCCAATAAAGTAATCGCCGATCGTTTGGCGCGGTTGCATGATGAGAGTGGCGATATGCTGCGTGAGATTGAAGTGGCGCTGACAAAGGTGTTAGCTGAGAGAGGAATCAGCGCGTCTGTCAAGGGCAGGGAAAAACGCGCTTATTCGATTTGGCGCAAGATGGAGCGCAAGCATTTAGCACTTGATCAATTGTCGGATATTTTTGCGTTTCGGGTTTTGGTTGAATCGGTGAATGATTGTTATTTGGCATTGGGGATGGTGCACCAAACGTGGCGGGCGGTGCCGGAAAAATTCAAAGACTATGTGAGCAACCCAAAACAGAACGATTATCGCTCACTTCACACCATTGTCATTGGCCCGCATTCGATGCGCGTAGAAATGCAAATCCGTACGAAGTTGATGCATGAAATCGCAGAGCGCGGCGTGGCGGCCCATGCGCTTTACAAAGATGTGGGCGAGGCAAAGATGGCGCAGCTGGGGGTTCGTGTGCCTGCTGCAGAATCTAATGCCTATCGTTGGCTTCGGCATTTGATGGAAGTTTTGCAGGAGGGTGACAGCCCCAAGGAATTTTTGGAACATACGCGGCTTGAACTGTTTCATGATCAGGTTTTTTGTTTTACACCAAAGGGCCAATTGATTGCGCTTCCACGCGGCGCAACGCCGATTGATTTTGCTTATGCTTTACACACTTCAATTGGTGATAGTTGTGTGGGCTGCAAAGTGAATGGGCGACATGCGCCTTTGGTCACACAGCTTAACAATGGTGACGAAGTAGTTATTGTGCGCTCAGATGCGCAATCGCCGCCGCCAGCATGGGAAGCCATTGCAATTACGGGGAAGGCCAAGGCTGCCATTCGCCGCGCAACACGGGCCGCTATTCGTAAACAGTTTGCAGGGCTGGGCCGCGAAATTATTGATTCGCTGGTACTGAAACAAAAGCATGAATTGACGGACAAGGAATTGGCCGCTGCTGTGCCAAGGTTGGGCCACAAGAATGTGGACGATGCTTTGGCCGCCGTTGGGCGCGGCGAACTTTCTGCATTGGATGTGTTAAAAGCACTAGGCCTTGCTGTTGATGAAAAAGAAGTGAGGGCATCGCGGCGGAAGATCAGTGCATCGAAAAAAGATCCGGAAGGACGGCTGTCTTTGCCAGTTCGCGGCGCTGCTTCGGGTGTGGCGCTTAAAATTCATCCGGCAACTGGCGCAGTACCAGGAGAGCGCATTGTGGGAATTTTGACACCAGGTGAAGGGATTACGATTTACCCGATTTTTGCACAGGCTTTAGAGCAATTTGACCAACAGCCTGAACGCTGGGTTGATCTTGCTTGGGGTGTGGCTGAAGAGGGGATGCGTTTTCCGGCACGGATCAAAGTTATATTGATCAATGAAGTTGGTGCTTTGGGTCAGGTGACCCAGTTGATCGGCGAACATGGGGGCAATATTGATGAGCTGCAAATGCATGCACGACATGGCGTGCGGGATTTCTTTGAACTGACTATATTGCTTGAAGTTTTTGACAACCGCCACTTGAACGACATTATGAACGGTTTAAAGAGCAGACCATTGGTTTCAGAAGTGAATCGGGTGGCTGGTTGATGCTTTCGCATGAAGATGTATTGAACGAATTTCGCGCTGCTGGCGCATTGCTGGAAGGGCATTTCGTGTTGTCCTCTGGTTTGCATTCAGCGCGTTATTTGCAATGTGCGCGGGTGTTGATGGATGCAAAGCGATCAGAACGGCTTTGCGCCAGTTTGGCTGAATCAGTGCGTGATGGCGGACTGGGTATCGATATTGTCGCATCGCCGGCCATGGGGGGAGTGGTCGTTGGCTATGAAATGGGTCGGCAATTAAATGTACCTGCGATTTTCTTTGAACGGGTGGACGGCAAGTTTGCGTTGCGCCGTGGTTTCAACATTGAAAAGGGAACCAAGGTGTTGATGGTTGAAGACATCGTGACCACAGGCCTTTCTTCGCGCGAGTGTATTACGGCTATTGAAGAAGCAGGTGGGGTTTGTGTGGCAGCAGCGTGTCTGATCAATCGTTCGGGCGGAAAAGCTGATGTGGGCGTGCCACTTTATGCACTGACTGCTTTAGAAATTCCAGCTTTCGCTGCGGATGATTTACCACCAGAATTGGCGGCAATTCCGGCCGTGAAGCCCGGCAGTCGGAACCTATCCAAATGATTTTAGGTATCGGCAATGATATTGTTGATATTCGAAGGGTTGAAAAAACGCTGGAGAAATTTGGTGATCGATTTCTCGACCGGATTTTTACTGACATCGAAAAAGCAAAATCAGACAAGCGGGCCGAACGTGCAGCTTCTTATGCAAAGCGGTTTGCGGCGAAGGAAGCATGTTCAAAAGCCTTGGGCACGGGTTTTCGGCACGGAGTATTTTGGAAAGATATGGGTGTGGTGAATGAGCCTTCCGGGCGGCCAACCATGGTTTTGACGGGTGGCGCTAAAACACAGTTAGAGAGCCTCGTTCCTGCTGGAATGTTAGCGCGAGTTCATTTGACCATCACAGATGATTTTCCCTATGCGCAAGCGGTGGTGATTATTGAAGCAAACTGAACTGTGACATGCTTGCAACAGATGGCAGCCTTGAACTGGTCAAGATTGCATCTCACATAATGAAAATTGTATTATATTTATTGAAAAGGGGGTTGCTTTGGCAGCCTTAGGGTCAAATGAACAAAAACGATCAAACACTCGCTTCTGCTCGCGCCGCAAGCCAAAAGCCAGAAGAAGGCATTTGGGAGACGGCGAAGGTTATTTTGCAGGCGCTTGCGATTGCATTTTTTGTGCGCACCTTCTTTTTTCAACCGTTCAACATTCCATCGGCATCAATGTATCCAACCTTGAAGATTGGTGATTATCTATTTGTTTCAAAGCTTTCCTATGGATATGGAAAGTATTCGTTTAACTTCTCGTTCCCGCCTTTCGTTGACAAACCGTGGAATTGCTGTCCTGTCGATTTTCCAGGCCGCATGATTTTGGCTGACACGCCAAAGCGCGGCGATGTGGCGGTGTTCAAATATCCACAAGATTTGACCATAGATTATATCAAGCGCGTGATCGGTTTGCCGGGCGATATTATTCAGATGAAGCAAGGTGTGCTGTTCATCAACGGGCAAGAAGTGAAGAAAGAACGAGTTGCTGATTATGTCGATCCCAATGGTGAAAGCGGTTCAGGGCCTGCGGTTGGGCAGTATCGTGAGACTCTGCCAAACGGTGTTACTTACAATGTCCTCGATTTTGGCGAGTTGAGTTCAGACAATACCGAAGAATACGTGGTTCCGCCTGAGCATTATTTCATGATGGGTGATAACCGCGATAACAGCCAAGATTCGCGCTTTCTTGACAAAGTTGGTTACGTGCCGATCGAAAATTTCGTTGGCAAAGCGAACATTGTATTTTTCTCATTCGAACCCGGTGCAAGCTTGGCGCGGATTTGGGAATGGCCCATGCAAATTCGTTGGTCTCGTTTCTTCCATTGGATTTGAGCCTCATTGTTGCGCGAAAATAAAGAGCCGATCGACCAGCTTGAGCAGTTGATTGGCTATCAATTTCGCGACCGTGAAAATTGTAGAAATGCGCTGACCCATGGCAGCCGCAACACCAAGAAGCCTGATTATCAGCGCCTTGAATTTTTAGGTGACCGGGTTTTGAGTTTGGTGATTGCTGATGATTTATTCCACCGATTTGGCAATGAACAGGAAGGTCAATTGGCAGCGCGATTGAGCCTTCTCGTTCGGGGGGAGTCTTGTGCTGCTATTGGTCTGTCGCTGGGTCTTGAAGATTACATCATTGTTGGTGTGACTGAAAAAAAGAAAGGTATCCAACGCAATTCATCAGTTGTTGGTGATGTGGTCGAAGCCCTTATTGGCGCGCTGTATCTTGATGGCGGATTGGACGTTGCGCGTGATTTTATAATAAAAAACTGGAACAGCATGTTGGCCAGCGTGCCCTTAAATTTAAAAGATGCAAAAACTTTTGTTCAGGAATGGGCACTGGCGCGGGCGCTGGCTTTGCCGCAATATGAAGTGACTTCGCGTGAAGGTTTAGAGCACGCGCCAATCTTTACGATTACCTTGAAAGTAGGACATTATGAACAGGCAAAAGGCACTGGCCCTTCAAAACAGTCTGCCGAAATGGCAGCGGCATCTGAATTCATCTCCCGCGAAGGTTTGCGCTGAATGAATGAGATGATGACAACGCGGTGCGGATTTGCGGCCATTATCGGTGCGCCCAATGCTGGCAAATCTACTCTCGTCAATAAGTTGGTTGGCTCGAAAGTTTCAATCGTCAGCCACAAGGTGCAAACTACGCGAGCGCGCATTCGTGCGATTTACATGCACGACGAATCGCAAGTGGTCTTGGTTGATACACCAGGAATTTTCAAACCGCGCCGCAAGCTTGATGAGGCAATGGTTGAAAGCGCTTGGGCAGGGGCAGGAGAAGCCGACGCTGTCGTGCTGATTGTTGATGCAAGGCGCGGGCTGGAAGATGAGGTTCTCAAAATCATCGAAGGTTTCAAAGCCAGCAAAACCAAAGCGATGTTGGTGCTCAATAAGATTGATTTAATCGAAATCGAAAAACTGATGCCGTTGGCGGAGCAGTGTGCGGCGGCATTCGAGTTCACGGATACGTTCATGGTTTCAGCGATCAGTGGATCGGGTGTTTCTAAATTGGGTGCAAAGCTTGCCAGCCTGATGCCGATTGGGCCATGGTTATATCCGGAAGATCAAACAGCAGATGTGCATCTCCGCTTTATCGCTTCTGAAATCACTCGTGAAAAAATTTATGAGCGCTTGCATGATGAGCTGCCTTATTCGTCTACAGTTGAGACCGAAGCGTGGGAAGAAAAGAAAGATGGTTCCGTGAAAATCACTCAAGTCATATTTGTGGAACGCGATAGCCAGAAGGCGATTGTGCTTGGCAAGGGTGGCGCGCAGATCAAAGTGCTGGGGCAATTGGCGCGCAAAGAAATGGAAGAATCATTTGAACGGCGTGTACATTTGTTTTTGTTCGTGAAGGTGCGTGAGAATTGGGCGGTTGATCCTGAACGATTGAGGATGATGGGGCTACGCTGAAATGGAATGGCGCGATGAGGGCGTGATTATCGGAGTTCGCTCACACGGCGAAACATCCGCCATTGTCGAAATGCTGACGGCCGAACATGGGCGCTGCTTAGGCATGGTGCGTGGTGGGCGCGGGCGGCGAATGAGGCCGATTTTGCAGCCCGGTAATTTGGTAATGGTCACTTGGCGGGCAAGACTTGAAGATCATTTAGGAACTTATCAAGTTGAACCATTAAGTTTGAAAGCTGGATTTATTCTAGCGCATCCTCTGAGGTTGGCAGGCTTGTCCACATTGATGGCGTTCGCTCAGTTGTTGCCAGAGCGCGAGCCGCATCCGAAACTTTATCATGCTGCACATATCGTGATGGCGTCGTTTGAGGATGACGCCGTTTGGCCTGCGCTTTTGGTGCGATGGGAAATGGGCTTGTTGGATGAGCTTGGCTTCGGCATGGATTTATCAAAATGTGCTTCCACAGGTTCGGTTGAAGAATTGCATTATGTTTCGCCGCGCACAGGTCGCGCTGTGAGCCGTGAGGCGGGGCTGCCTTATCAAGATAAGTTATTTTCACTCCCTGCATTCTTGCGCGGCGAAACCGATGTTTTGGCGGGCGATGTTTTGGCCGGTCTGAAGCTCACCGGCTATTTTTTAGAGCGTCACGTGCTAGGCCCTCGCGCCATTGCTATGCCTGCGGCACGTTCATGGCTGGCTGATGGGTTGGCGAATATGGCTGCGGCTGCGTGATCGGGCGGCTCAATCATGTGGCGATTGCTGTGCCGGATTTGGCGGCGGCTTCAACGCTTTATCGATCAGTACTGGGGGCAGAGGTTTCTGAGCCACAAGCTTTGGTCGAACATGGTGTGACGGTGGTGTTTATCACTTTGCCAAACACCAAGATCGAATTGCTGGAGCCGTTAGGTGAAGCCTCGCCGATTGCCGCATTTTTAGCAAAAAATCCATCAGGTGGCATGCATCACATCTGCTATGAAGTTGATGATATTATTGTGGCACGTGATCATCTGGTGGCTTCAGGCTCTCGTATATTGGGTGATGGTGGCTTTAAGATCGGTGCGCACGGAAAGCCAGTATTATTTTTACACCCGAAAGATTTTAGTGGTGTGTTGGTGGAGTTAGAACAAAAATGAACATTGGCAGCATGATTGCAATTTACTTTGTGATTTGGTGGATTGTACTGTTTGCCGTGTTGCCCTTTGGTGTCCGCAATGCGCATGAAGCTGGTGAAAGCGTCGAATTGGGCAATGATAGGGGAGCACCAGTGGCGCTGTTTTGGGGTAAGAAAATATTGGCTACGAGCGTGGTGGCCGCAGTTTTGTTTGGCATACTTTATGCGCAATTAGTGCATCATGTGTTTGGGGGGTAGCGCTTCTTACTCTCAATATCCGGTGCTTGCGGAAATCTTGATTTCAAATCGCGCTCCGTCACACTCATATGATTGCGCGTATATTGTTCTGACGCATCGCGCAGCGGTTGAAAATCCCAAGGGAAGTGGCCGCCTTGTTTCATCGCTTCAAACATCATGAGGCGTGATTTTTGGCTTTCTAAAACTGCTGCATGAATTTTGGGGATGTCGAATTTAGTTTCGACTTCGCTGCGGAATTTTTTTGCTAGTGGGTGCGAAGAAGCAAGATTATTCAATTCATTTGGATCATCAACCAAATTGAATAGCTGGTCAGGATCAACAGGTGAATGGATAAACTTCCATGGGCCACGGCGCAGCATATAGAGTGGAGCGATTGAACCTTCTGCCAAATATTCACCCCATGCCGTTGCATCAGGACTTTCGGCTGCACCTTGCAACAATGGAAGCAGCGAACGACCATCGACTTTACGCGATAGTTCAGTGGTCCCGCCAATCGCAGAAATCGTCGGCATAATATCGGCCAGCGACACAGGTTCTTTCACGCGGCGTGGTTTTATTGATTTTGGATTCCAGATGATCAGAGGCACATGGGCAGCTGGTTCAAGATATGACATTTTGTACCAGAGGCCACGCTCACCTAAAAAATCTCCATGATCAGATGTGAAAATGATCGTGGTGTTTTCAAGATGTCCGGTGACTTCCAGCGTATTGATCAATTGGCCGAGCAAATCAT
>JAYVPZ010000109.1:0-9548 GCA_043757105.1 Aestuariivirga sp.
TGTCCAACCCCAAACTCGGCATTGCTTTTGCAGCGCGTGGTGAAGCAAAAATAATTCTGAAAGACGAAAAAGGTGGGTTTGCAGATTTAGATGCAGGCGTTGCCGCATCGCCCAACGAATCAGAAGTATATATCTTGCGCGCCACATATCTAATGCGCAAAGGCAAAGCATCAGCTGCAAAAGCAGATCTCGTGGCAGCTAAGTCCTTTGCAACACCTGCCATGGTGAAGATGTTGGACGCAATGATTGCACGAATTCAGTAATAATTGCGCGAAAAAGTCAAAAAATAACCAAACCGATGGTGCCGCTTAGGTGACTCGAACACCTGACCCCCGCATTACGAATGCGGTGCTCTACCAACTGAGCTAAAGCGGCTGCAACTTTGTTCTTATTGGATAGTCGGTTTGCGAGCGGATTTCAACTATTGCTCTTCTACACCGGGGTCATCGGGTGCGCGCAAGGTTTCGACAGTTATAGGTTTTGCTTTGGTTGTTTCCAGCAATGGTGTTTCGCCAAAATTTTCCAGCTGCCATGAAAAGCCTGATGGTTGTTCAAAAGGGGGCTTCCACTCACATGCGATGATTTCACCCGTGACCGGAGATAGCGGCGTCCAACGCGGTGAGGCCACGCCATCTGACACCCAAATCGGATCACGCGGCGCATGCAGCGCACGGGCGAGCCATTCACGCGACCGACCCTTATCACCCTGAGCATCTTCAATTTGCGCCATCAAAGCACAAATGCGCGCTTGTGGCTGTCCAACGCTATGATTTTCGAGGGCGACCCGCGCCACATCCCAGCGCTTTGCGGAAATGGCGGCGCGCGCTAGTGCGAAACCGGATTCAAGATTATCATCCGGCTTTCCTACCAAATCACGCACGCGCTCGAATTTGTCTTCGGGGGTATCAGCAGGTTTTGCATTTGCCGCAACGTCTGCCAAATCAGGATGAGGCGACAACGCCCAAGTGCTGCGCAAAACTTTAAGTGCCTTTCGCGGGTTGCCGCCAGCGACATAGGATCTGGCAGCAACAAGTGCCGCGGGAACTAAATGGGGATCATGACCAAGCGCGTCGCGCGCAAAAGCCTGCGCGCGATCACGATCTTTTTCTTCCAAGTCCAGTGCTTGTGCGGCCAAAAGAATGGCTTGTTTTTTGGCCGCTTCATCGCGAGGCAAAAGCCCTGATTTGGCTTGTTGCGCAATAGTTGCGGCAGCGGCGGCCCAATCTTTGGCGGTGGTTTGCACTTGCAAGATTGCAGTTGAGGCCCAAGGCAGACGCGCGTTTTTGGCCAAAGCTCGTTCCGCAATATTGCGGGCCGCTGCCCAATCTCCCGCTTGTTTGGCTTCAGCAAATAATCCGCGCAGACCCAGTAATTCAGTGTCGGGTGATTTGGCCATATCTTCAAATGCGCGTTTTACACCCGCACGATCACCCTTCAATTGAGCGGCCTGTGCTGTCAGCAAGGTGACCAGTGGCTCACTCTTTAAAGTCTCGCCCGCAATGCTGGCGTGACGTGCAGCTGACTGTGCGTCACCAGCACCCGCAGCAATGATACCGCGTGAGAGCGCTTCGTAAGCCCGGCGGTGTTTGCGAAAACGCAGTGACTCGCGAACAGTTTTTGGGCTGCTCCAGACTCTACTAAGGAAGCGCCAAACAAAATAGCCAAGTGCTAAGGCCAACAACAGACCGACAGTTCCAACCAAAAGTGAAACTTGAATTTCACGCAATGGCGATTTAATTATAATTTTTTCAGGCCGATCAGCCAGCCATGCAAAAGCAATAGCCGCTGCCACGATTAAGAAAAATCGCCAGATCAGTTTAATCATCGATTATCCTCGAGCCATGATTTCACGCGATATGGCGCGACTCACTTGTTCCAACGCTTGGTCAACGCTGAAGCGCTTTGCCGCCATAATACGCCAATCTTGCAGGGGCTTTGGCAATGATTCAAGATTTTGTTCGAGCATCTTCAGCGCGTCGCCAATTTGACCTTGTTCCACCAAAGCACCACTCTGCGCCGCCGTTTGCTGCCAATCTACACTACCTGAGGATTTCACAGTGACCAATCCAGACATGATAGAGGACGCTTTGCCCCACCAACTATTGTCTTCAGGTGTTGATGTCGTTTCGGATTTTGGCGCAAGCTCTGCAGCTATGCCTTTTAAACTGTTTGCCAACTGTCGTGGTGTGGCGGCACCCTTGTCTGCGTTGGAAGTCAGAATATCCAACCCTTCTGCTGCGGGAACCATTTGGCTGATGCGTTGAATTTCATCTTTGAAAGAAGCTCCTGAAGTTATTTTTTCTGTTAGGTCAGTGAGCGCTTGTGAAAGCAGAGTAACATTGGATTTCGTCGTTGTAAGTTGTTGTGTGCTGGTCAAATCTTTCTCTAACTTGTCGAGCCGCGCCACCAAACCAGAATTATCTGCAGAAAGATTGCCCTGAGTTCCCGTGGTCATTTTTGTTTTGAGATCCTCTATGCGTTTGGCTACATCCGCAAGAGATTTTTCTACGGTGAGTAGTTTGGAGTTCCCCTCAGTGCTTTCGGCTTTTGTTGCTGTCGCAAGTTTTCGCGCTTCTTCGGCTGCGGTTTGGGCTGCACCTAGGTGAGATTTGATTTCATCGGTTAAACCCACAACCGCATCTATCTTTTCGCCAGCCACTTTGTTGGCTGCTTCTAGGACATCTATCCGTGCGCTCATCGATTGAATTTGATTGGATGGCAAATAGGTTGATAGAACGTCCTTGTAAAACCAACCGCCCAACGCAGCACTGGCCAATAAGGCAAAGACACCGAAACCAAAGACCCCATATTTTCGAGATGATTTAATCGTCGGCGTTGGAACGATGGCCTCATTTTCAATAACGGATTCTGAATCAATATCGATGATGTCAGATGTGTTTTCGTCTTTGGTCATTCCCATCACCTATTCTGCTTTGGTGTTTCAATCAAGCAGCGCCAACAATGATGCTTCATTGGGTGCTGCCGCGATGGCTCTGGGCCAGCTTTGTGGCAGATTTGCTGCAATATTGGGCGACAAACAAAGATGATTGATGGCTTGGGCCGCTGTTCCAAGTTTCAAGTTTTCGATCTGCTGAACCCAAAGTTTTGCACTGCGCGGCGAATAAAGCACAACGGCGTTTGCGGTTTTAATCTCTGCTTCATGTCCCGCCAAAGTGGATGACACCGCATCATAAGTGATGACCCGATCAACTTCAAAACCTGACTGGCTTAAGTGACCTTCTAAATCACCTGACGTTTCAGAACCGGAGAGATAGAGTAATGGGCCATTTTTCGATTGCAAATGTTCAACGATGTAACTGTGCAATCCGATAACATCGCCACCATGGGCATCAGCTTCTGCAAAACCTTTTTCCAATGCCGTAAGCAACGACTGCGGTCCAACGGCGAGTAAAGGAATCGTTTTTATTGATGTCACATCGGTTAACACACGAACAGCATTAGCACTGGTGAGACAGATCGCTTGATAGGGGCGGTAGGGAATTTGAACGTTTGAACGCGCCACAATTTTGAGAAGTGGCAACACCAGAGGTTGATGGCCCAAGGCGATCATTTTTTCAGATAGTGGCCCTGCATCTTCCTGCGGTCTTGTGATGATGATCTTCATTTGCGGGCGATCGGCTTTCCGCCACGGGCTTTGAATTCTTTTATTAAAGTCATAATTTGCCAAGTTTAGGGTGTGGATGCTAAAGCGACAATGCCTTAGAGCAATTGACACTGAACTAGCAAAGACCAAATGGCAACACTTCACACCACGATACTGGGTATTGAGACCTCTTGCGACGAGACCGCTGCAGCGGTTGTGCGGAGGTTTTCTGATGGACGTGGCGTGTTGTTGAGCAATGTTGTTCTCTCTCAGCTCAAAGATCATGCGCCCTATGGTGGCGTTGTGCCGGAAATTGCGGCCCGTGTTCATGTGACACATTTGGACGGATTGATTGCCCGTGCGATGAGTGAGGCTGGTGTTGGTTTTGAGAATTTGGACGCTGTTGGAGCAACAGCGGGGCCGGGACTGTTGGGTGGTTTGCTGGTAGGGTTGACCACGGGCAAAGCCATTTCAATGGCGTGGGATATTCCGTTTCTGGCTATCAATCATCTTGAAGGCCATGCTTTAACACCGCGCTTACTGGCACCTTGTGCATTCCCATATTTACTGTTGTTGATTTCTGGCGGCCACACACAGTTTCAGTTGGTCGAGGGTGTTGGGCATTACAACCGTCTTGGTACCACGATTGATGACGCATTGGGCGAGGCCTTTGACAAAGTGGCAAAACTTTTGGGGCTAGGTTATCCGGGCGGGCCACGCGTGGAGTCCTATGCCAAGCGCGGCGATGCAAAACGATTTGAATTTCCGCGTCCGCTAAAGGGCAGGGCGGATTGCAATTTTTCATTTTCAGGGTTGAAAACAGCAGTGCGCGAAGTGGTGCATGGTCTGGGAGCGCTATCTGAACAAGATGTCGCTGATGTTTGCGCGTCATTCGAATTGGCTGTTGCGGAGACTTTGGCCGATCGGTTGAAACGTGCCTTTCAACAATTTCGCGAAATGCACTCTGATGTGCTGAACCCTTGTTTTGTGGTGGCAGGCGGTGTGGCTGCGAACCAGACTTTGCGGAATGTGTTTGAGATTATTTCAACTCAGCACGGCTTCACTCTAAACGTGCCACCGTTTCATTTGTGCACAGATAATGCCGCAATGATCGCATGGGCGGGCGCTGAGAGACTGGCCTTGGGGTTGACTGACAATATCGATTTTGCAGCAAGACCGCGTTGGCCTTTGGACACCGTTTCTGCATCGGTTTATGGTTCAGGCCGCCTTGGGGCTAAGGCATGAGCAAGCAAATTGTGGTTTTGGGCGACGGGGCTTGGGGCAAGGCGCTGGCGCAAGTTGCGGCACAAGCTGGTAATCGAGTTGCGATTTGGTCGCGCAGTAATCTAACTGTTCCAAACAATTTGGATGCAGCAATTCTCGCCGTCCCTGCGCAGGCTGTGAGATCAGTCATAACGTCGGTCAATCATTCGCCCGCTGTCATTGTCTCCGCCGCCAAAGGTATAGAGCGCGACACGGGTTTGACTATGAAGGAGGTTGTGAAAGCTGTTTTGCCTTACGCAGAATTCTACGCTTTGTCAGGCCCTAGTTTTGCGGCGGATGTTTCGGCAGGGCTTCCGACCGCTGTGACATTGGCAGGGCCGAGCATTGAACAGGCGGCGGGTTGGGCCAAGATTTTGAGCCTGCCGCATTTTCGCATTTATGCTTCCGATGATGTGACGGGGGTTGAGATTGGTGGCGCGATGAAAAATGTGTTGGCGATTGCTTGTGGCATCGCTGATGCACAAGGCCTTGGTGAAAGCGCACGGGCCAGTTTAATCACGCGCGGCTTTGCTGAATTATCTCGCTACGGTGCAAAGCTTGGGGCCAAGCCTGCAACCTTGATGGGGCTTTCAGGGCTTGGTGATTTGTTGCTAACATGTGGCAGCATTAAATCGCGGAATTATCTATTTGGATTAAACATCGGCATGGGCTCAAGCGTTGTGCAAGCGTTGGAACAATCACATGGCGTAGTTGAAGGTGCTTACACGGCCTCTATTGCCTCTAAACTGGCGCACAAACACAAAGTTGAAATGCCAATTGTGGACGCCGTTGCCGCCATCATTGACGGGCGCTCTAATCCACGCGATGAGATAGCCGGACTTTTAAGCCGCCCCGTCAGGGCTGAATTGAAACAGGAAATTTAGAATGCTTTATGCTCTGCTTTGCACTGATAAACCGGGTAGTATTGATTTGCGGATGAAGGTGCGTCCGGAGCATTTGGCTTATTTGAACGGGCCTTCAGTGACGTTGAAAGCTGCTGGGCCATTTTTAGATGATGCTGGCAACCCAACGGGAAGCCTAGTTATTATTGAAGCGGCGGATATGGCGGCGGCGAAAATCGTGACTGCGAATGACCCCTATAATGTGGCGGGCTTGTTTGCGCATGTTGAAATCAAAGCATGGCGCTGGGCGTTGAAAAATCCGGATCAAGCATAATGGCCTATTGGCTTTTTAAATCTGAGCCTGACGTTTTTTCTTTTGACCAATTGGCGGCTAAGGGAGCCAAGGGCGACGAATGGACGGGCATTCGCAATTATCAGGCGCGCAATAATATGCGGTTGATGAAGTTGGGCGAACTAGGCTTTTTCTATCATTCCAATATCGGCAAAGCTGTGGTTGGAATTGCCGAAGTTTGCAAGCTCATCCATCCCGACTCCACCGCCGAAATTCCGGCTTGGGAATGTGTCGATATTCGCGCAGTGAAAGCTCTGCCGCGTCACATTACGCTCAATGAAATCAAAACTGTGGGCGCTTTAACCGAAATGGTTCTGGTAAAGAATTCACGGCTTTCTGTGCAGCCGATTCTTGAAACTGAATGGAAAATTATTTGCGAGTTGGGCGGCCTTAAATTGTGACCTTAGATCACGCCGCTTTCGTGCGTGCGAATACATCAATTCTATCACCGCCACTGGTTCCTGAATTGAAATTGCATCTGGCGCACGAGGCATTGCCGATTTGGCAAAAGACCGAAGATGAACTGGGCGAAATCGGCCTGCCGCCACCATTCTGGGCTTTTGCTTGGGCGGGCGGTCAGGCATTATCTCGCTATATTTTGGATACGCCTTCGACTGTCTTGGGCAAGCGGGTAGTTGAACTTGCTTCAGGCTCTGGAATGGTTGGCATTGCTGCGAAGAAGGCGGGTGCGACCTCGGTTTTGTCGGCTGATATTGATTTGTTTTCTGTAGCCGCGATTCAAGTGAATGCGGAACTGAACAACGCGCTGCTATCGATTACATCCGAAGATTTATTGATCCAGTCCGTACCCGAAGTCAATCTGATTTTGGTGGGCGATTTATTTTACGAGAAGGGCGTTGCGACGCGCTGTTTGGCTTGGTTAGAAAAAGCGCAGGCCAAGGGCATTGACGTATTGATCGGTGATCCAGGGCGCAGCTATTTGCCCAAGGATCGCTTGATCAAAGTTGCGGAGTATTCAGTGCCCGTATCGCGCGATTTGGAAGACACTGAGATAAAACGCACGGCGGTTTGGCGGCTGAAACCCTAACAAAATGATTTGACCATAGAAGCTTTCAGACCTAGCTTCTGGATGCGGGGTTTGGAGGGACGTGCCATGGAAAATGGTAAAGCGTTTGAACCGGTTCGTTGGGAGAAAGTGCTCCAAGATGAGCACGAAGCGATTAATCTAAGGCGTAAAATTTTAAAGCGGAAGCCCGTTAGCGCCATCGGCAATCTGAATACAATGGTTTATGGCGGGAGCGGCCAATTTGATACGATTGGGGTCGCGCTGTCTGGCGGTGGAATTCGTTCAGCTGCTTTTTGTCTTGGTGCCTTGCAAGCTCTGGATCGCTACAAGATGATCAGTCGTATCGATTATCTATCCTCAGTCTCCGGCGGAGGATATACAGCTTCTGCGGTCAGCTCTGCAATGTCAATTAGCGGTGGAGTGTTCCCATTCGAGAGCTCTGAAAATGACACTCGCGACAGCAATTCCCTTGGACATATCCGAGACTACTCAAACTACCTCATTCCCCGCGGAAAATTAAATTTACTCGCAGATTTAGCCATTGTACTGCGTGGCCTTGTGACAAATGTTCTTCTTGTGCTCCCCGTTATCCTCGGTGCAGCCGCAATAACGGTCTATTTTAATCCAACGCACGATGATCTTCTGAGGTCATATTTCAGAGTGCCCTATTTGTTAAACGAAACATTTGCTGTTTCGCGTGCAGTTGCCATATTGGGCTTTGTTGTCTTCGCGTTGTGGGCGATTTATCGATCACATTTCAAAATTGGTCAAACGGAATTCAGAGGCCTTTCCATAAAATTCGCTGAGATTTTAATCATAGCTTTGGCAGTTTGTTTTTTTTGCGAACTGCAACCCATTATTATCAGCAAAATGTATGATACGGGTCAAAATGTCGATGTTGGTTCAAATGGGATCAGTATTTTTCGAAGTTGGATCATTAGTGCGATTACCTATGCTTCACCTATTCTAGCTGTTGCATCGCTCTTTGCCAAGCAGATTGGCGAGTATTTAAAGACAGATTCAAAAACTGGCAGCATTTCAGAAATCATCAAGAGGACAATGGGAAAGCTTGTGATATGGGTCGTCGCGCTTGCTTTGCCCGTCATAATATGGATGGTTTACTTGTTGTTTTCCTACTGGGGCATTCCAGGTGTTGGTAAAGGCGATGCGCCGTCCTGGTTATGGGAATTATTCCAACAGTTTCATCTCGTTTATGATTCAACCTTTCCTGCTTTCGCAAAAATTTATGCGGTCATTGCTGCGGTCATAATGGCATTCATCTGGACAACTTTGAGTCCCAATGCAAATTCTTTGCACCGCCTCTATCGTGACCGCCTGAGCGACGCGTTTCTATTCGCCAGAAGTAGCGATGGATTAGTTAAGGCGCAAGAAATGAAGGTGTCTGAATTAAAACCAGAATTTGCTCCATATCATATTCTCAATGCCGCGCTTAACCTGCAGGGCGCGCCCGAAGCCAATCGACGCGGGCGCAACGCCGATTTCTTTTTCTTTAGTCAAAAATATAGCGGCAGTCTTTCTTCATCGTTCATGAAGACTGAAGTTTTTGAACAGAAAGACAAAGAACTCTCTCTGGGAACCGCAATGGCTATATCAGGAGCCGCAATTTCTTCTAACATGGGTTCATCGACAATTGGTATAATGGCACCGACATTGGCACTGTTGAATTTGCGGCTGGGCTATTGGTTGCAGAACCCTGCAATTCGCGGAATGAGTTCCAACCTACTATATATTGCACGCGAGATTTTCAGCTTGCTGAAGCCGGATGGAAAATGGCTCTACCTTACCGATGGAGGCCATATAGATAATACCGGCATTTATGAACTTGTGCGTAGGCGTTGCAACCTAATCATCGCGATTGACGCCGAGGCCGACCCCAAAATGTCATTTCCGTCTTTTGTGGCGCTTCAGCGTCACGCGCGGATTGACCTTGGAGTTCGCTTCAAACTGTATTGGGATAAGATAGCTGCTACAACACTTGGTTCACGAGAACCAGGTTCAAAACCGTCGGCTGGCCCTCATTGTGCCATTGGTGAAATCATTTATTCAGAGAATGGGAAGGGTACTCTAATCTATATCAAGTCTTCTTTGACTGGAGACGAAAATGTTTATGTACGTGATTATGCTAGACGAAATCCGGCATTTCCGCACGAGACAACGGGCGATCAGTTTTTCAGCGAAGAACAATTCGAAGTTTACCGCGCTCTCGGGTTCCACTGCGTAAATGGCCTTTACAAATCCAAAGATCGCGACAGCGCTGAAGTCTCGACGGATCGTGTTGAAGTTGAAGGAACCTCTGAATCCGTTATAAATAATTCTGTGCTCTCAGCGGGTTGCTATGCACATTCAAATCAGGTTCCAGAGCCTACTTTTAAAACTAAACCTAAACCACGTTAGATCAGTTTACCTAAATCGGATGTGATTCCGGATTGACCGCCGGCG
>JAYVPZ010000110.1:0-9532 GCA_043757105.1 Aestuariivirga sp.
TCCACTCAATATGTCACCAAGTATCGGCAGATTGTTGAACACGCCTGAAAGCCCGCAGGCTGGGATCACTGATCCGGTCACATCCAATGCGTTGTCAGATTTGCGGATTACGCCGTCCGCCGTGGCGCAAATGTCCGCACCCTTTAAAACGACATTGCCTAAACGGACAAATTTGTCATCCGTGGTAAATGGCATGTAAAGCCTTTCAAAATTAATACCTTCTTTGCGGGGCCCTGATTTTCTTGGTTTTCCGCGTTGGTCAAGTTCGGCCAGTGTTGCTTCGTTACGAACATCAAAATTCAGAATTTCAAGTCTACCTTTGTTAATGGGTGAACTTTCTTCATTTCCCAGCAATGCATAAAAACGCAACTGCCCTCCAGCAATTTTTGAGTACAAATTTGCCGCCCGCAAAACTGATCCACCGTCGTTGGTGGTGATGCGAAATTCGCGCCCAGTTGGTAAAGGCACGACACTCACATTCATGGTTTGCCCACTCAAAAATAAGCCATTGATATCAGCCTCAGCTATCTTGCTGGCTCTAGCGCGCAGCACTGCATTTACGTCGGTAATGATTTCACCACGGTTTGCGGTCACCCGATCAAAATGGGCATGCATGGTAAAATCTTGGCCTTCGGCTGTTGATGGTGCACCAGCAGGCTTTGGTGGCGCAGGCGAAATCAGCGTTTTGATATAAGGCCTCGCGTCAAAATTCTTGCCTGAAAGCGTGAGATCAACCGTCCCTTCGCCCGGAACAATACGTGCGGAAAACACATTATCTTCGTCTAGTTTAATCTGATCCATATCAACGGATATGAGCTTTCCTTTTGATGTTGTTTTAATATTGCCCCGCAAATGTAGGCCATCACCATCCAACACAAAATTATCAATACTACGCCCTTCTGCTGTGTTGCGAATTATGAAACTAGCTTTGGTTCCGGGCGTTGCATCACGTTTCCAACTGATGGCTGCAAGTTTCATCTTTAGATTTGATAAATCAGCTTCAACGCCAACGTCAGTTTTGCCAGCTTCATTTTTTCCAATTGTCGCCTTAACTGGCATTAGGCCAGAAATATAATCTGTAAGCTTCATGCCCATTTTTTCACGCATGTTTTCATCAAGTGTCGCGGTGACCACCGCTTTGCCCTCTCGACCGTCACGCGGCTTTTCATATTTTATTTGCGCGGGCAATCCATTGAATTTAGCAGGCCCCGAAATTGAGATAACTTTATCCAACAATTCAACCTTGAACTCGCCATCTGTTAATTCGACGCCCGGCACAACATCACCGATATTAACACTACTCATTTTCACGTCGGTGGTGAATTCGACGCGCTCTTTTGGAACATTGTCAATCAACGGAAACTGTAGTCCGATAGAGGCGCGCGCCTTGCCTTGGAGATTTGGAAAATCATCCAAGTTCTCTTTCAGCAAGTTAACATCCGGATGCCCTGCAAATGCAAGCATCGTGTCAATCGGAGCTGCAATATCAAATGCGAATATTCCTTGTACTTCCTCAAGCAAAATATTTTTAGCCGTAAAATGACCGCTGTTTAGTTTTATAGTTTGGCTATTGTTCAATGTGGATTGCCCAGCATCGATATTCAATTCAAAGTCATTGTCTTTCTGGTGGCCACTGCCCGACACATTTACGAGATTAGGCAGGCTCTTAAAATAATGCGCATCCACGTCGCGCAATGTAAAAGTGAAATCAACTGAATTTGGCGGAAGATGTTTTTCTTTATTAGCCTTTGCAAGCGCGTTAGCATTTAGATTGATCTCAAAAGTTCCCTCTGAGACGCGGCCACCCTTTACATTTTCATTAATCCACAGGCGCGAATTTGGAGCGATGATCGGTGGCCAAATGGTTTTTAAAAACTCTGTCGAGATGTCCCGAACTCGGCCTGCCAGATGAATCGCCGGGGATTGTTCACCGCCACTAATGGTGCCGCGCATGCGCACACCGGTATTGCCGGACATTACGACAAAGTCTTCAATCTCCAAACTGGCATCGGTGATGCCCGCTTGGCCAATAAATTCGACACGGTCTACAATAATCTGGTCAGATTTTTCTGTGGTATTCAAACCAACATTATGGGCTTTCATTTGAATTTTTACTGCGGATATAATCCCGTCAGGTGCACGTATCGGCATTATGTTTCCGGAAAGATCAGCGCGAGCACCGCCAACAACGACAGCAGAATCTAACAGGTCAAAACTTCCGTTTTCGGGGCGATATTTGATGTTGAACGTGCCATCATCAATATCAATTGGCTGTGCTACAAAATCTGGCAAACTCAACCTGCCCTTTCCAGCGGTGAACTCAGCGGAGGCTGCCGAAACAATTCCGATATCACTGGCTTCAAATTCAATGTGCCCCGCCAAGGGAATTCGCACTTTGGCAAATTGCGACAAAGCAAATATCTTATCTGCGACGTCCGCAGGAACTACATTGTCGACAGTTGCACTGACCGAGAATGTTTTTTGATCATGATGATAAGTCGCAGAAAATTCTGTGTGCCAAGGGTCTTTTGCTGTTTCCACATCAGCTTTTGCCAAAACGACAAAGCCATATGGCATCTTACGAAAAGTAAGATCAGCATTCGGCGCAATCCAATTTACGGCATTGGCATCATCGTGCACACTCAACGACGCATTGGTTATTCGGATGTCGTCCAATGCAGATATCGAGCTGCCTTCACTGCGATCATCCAAAAGAGAAATCAATTTTGCTCCCGATGTTTGGTTTAAAGCTTCTGGTGAAGCAGAACTATCTCGATCTGATTTTCCAGATTGCATTTGATTGGGTTGGGAAGGCTGAACCTCCCCTTGCTCTTGAGCAGCAGAACTATCTTGGCCACCCACACCCAGAACAACGGTTCCATCAAGTTTGAGCGTCGCGCTAATTTGTGGACCAATCAGTTCTAAATTTTTGGCAACAATTTTACCCGTCAATAATCCCGCACCATCCAACGTAACTGCGGCACGAGGCGCACTGGCAATCACAATGCCACTTGAATCTGATAAAACTAAATTGCGAAATCGTACATGCGGTACATTTGTAGAAGGGTCAATTTCAAGCACCGCCGTGCCCAGTTTCACTTTCATGTCAGATAGCTGGCTGTTAATGGCCTGTTCAATGCGGCTATTTAGGAATGAAATTGCGATTGGCCCTTGCGAAAGG
The DNA here is from genome assembly GCA_043757105.1 of Aestuariivirga sp. GTDB lineage: Bacteria > Pseudomonadota > Alphaproteobacteria > Rhizobiales > Aestuariivirgaceae > Aestuariivirga. The sequence goes on from JAYVPZ010000110.1 coordinate 3,182, forward strand.
CGCCAAAATACCAGCCCAACACCAATCAATAGAACAGCAAAAATGGCAATAAAACTATAGCCCATAATTTTTGCAATTCTTCGCTTCAACTTGATTGATCCATCTATTTACTAATTTGGCAAACCAAAACAGACTTGCCGTATGTATTCGCACCGATTCAACATAGTTATTATATGCTCAGAGTGCGGTAAAGGCCACCAAAGCTTGACGAAAGAAAGGCAAAAAGGCCAGGGGTTGTGTTTTGAAATAGTCTCTATGAATTTTGTGTTGATAGCTTATAAAGCTTTCGTGATATTGAGTTGTAAGTGAGTAGCCATGTTTTTTAAACGTTCAAAACCCGCACCGCGCCAAGCTCCGACACCCGCTGAACCCTCTTACATTTCTCGCGATACCACTATTGAAGGGAATTTGGTGAGCGACGGTGAAATCCATATTGACGGTTCGGTTCAAGGTTCGGTCAGGGCCCACACCTGTTTGATTGATGTGCGTGGGGAAGTTCGCGGAGAAATCTCAGCGGAAGTTGTATATGTGCGCGGCCGCGTTATCGGCCCGATCAGCGGAGTTCATGTGCAGATTCAAGCAGGTGCACATGTCGAAGGCGATGTTACAAACGAAACTATCAGCATCGAAAATGGTGCATATGTATTAGGTTCAATTCGTCATGTAGCGCCGATTCAGCAACAGTCTCCTGAATTCTTCTCCAAGCTTGAGTCTCCCCAATTGTTCAATTCCGGGGATAAATCAGAAAACGTACATCCGTTTAAAACGCCTAAACAGAATTAATCGATATCTTCAATATTTTCAGGAGCGTTCCCCTGAATGCGCTGTGCTAGAGAAGCTTGGATAAAATCGTCTATCTCGCCACCTAAAACCGCCGTGGGATTGGTGCTCGTGAAGCCAGTGCGCAAATCTTTGACAAGTTGGTAAGGCTGCAAAACATAAGAACGAATTTGGTGGCCCCAACCAATTTCAGTTTTCTTTGCGTTGGCGGCATCAACCTTGTCTTGCTTCATTTGAAGCTCGCGTTCGTAAAGACGCGCTTTGAGCATCTTCAAAGCAGTTGCGCGGTTTTTGTGCTGCGAGCGCTCGGCTTGGCATGCCACGATAATATTGGTGGGGATATGAGTAATCCGCACTGCTGAGTCTGTGGTGTTAATGTGTTGGCCGCCTGCACCCGAAGCGCGGTAAGTATCAACCTTCAAATCACTATCAATAATTTCGATGTTAATATTATCGTCAATGACAGGATAGGCCCACGCTGACGAAAAAGACGTGTGACGACGCGCGTTGGAATCGTAAGGCGAAATTCGTACAAGACGATGCACGCCTGTTTCGGTTTTCAGTTTGCCATAAGCATTCTTGCCCTTAATTTGCAACGTGCAGGATTTAATGCCCGCCTCTTCGCCATCATGTTGATCGAGAACTTCAACTTTGAATTTGTTGAGGTTGGCCCAGCGCACATACATGCGCATCAACATTGATGCCCAATCTTGGCTTTCGGTACCGCCTGCTCCGGCATTGATTTGCAAATAGGTGTCATTGCCATCAGCCTCGCCCGATAGAAGCGCGTCCAGTTCTGCTGCGGCGACGTCTTTCTTCAATGCCGTTAATGCTTTTTCTGCTTCAGTCACGATGGATTGATCGCTTTCTGATTCGCCCATACTGATCAGTTCAACGTTGTCTGACAAAGAAGTTTGAATTTTTAAAATTCCGCCGATGCGATTGTCCAAATCTTGACGTCTGCGCATCACCTCTTGAGCTTTTTGCGCATCATTCCATAACGATGAGTCTTCAGCTTTTGCGTTTAGTTCAGCCAATTCGCGGATAGAATTATCCCAGTCAAAGATGCCTCCGGAGCAGGCCCAATGATTGTTCAATTTCTTCGACAAGTTTAGTCATTTCAGCGCGCATAATCTATAAATCCAATTCGAGTGATTTGTTTTACGCTCAATAGAGGCCGTTGCCCTCTTGCGTCAACCCACCACTTGCAGGCGGAACAAGAACAACGCCTGCCGAAGGTTTAGCAGCATTCGACGCCACATTGCCGATGACAACAGTATTGGCGGGCGGTTCATCACCTGGCTTAAACGCTTCCAGAATCACGCCATCTTCACCAAATATGCCACGCTTTCCTGTGTTAACGTGAATAGGGATTAACTCAATTGCGCGCGGAACACGAAATGGCACGGCAGCTTTATCCTGCAATGCCAACTTCATAAAGTCAGCGACAATTGGTGCTGCCAATTCACCGCCAGTGCGATGTTTGCCCATCGGCTTTGGATTGTCAAAACCAACATATACACCTACCGTTAAGTCAGGGGTGAAACCCACAAACCAAGCATCGCGCTCATCGTTGGTTGTCCCAGTTTTGCCTGCAACCGGTTTGCCAAGCACTAACATTTTCTTGCCCGTACCGCGCTCAACCACACCTTCCATCATTGAGGTAATCTGATATGCGGTGTACGGATTCATAACTTGTTCGCGATTATCAATCAGTTCTGGCTCGGGCGCATTAGGGTCGTACTTTGCCTGACTGCAGCCTGTGCACTCACGGTTGTCATGATGATAAATCGTCTTGCCTCGCCGATCTTGAATACGGTCAATCAAGGTTGCGTCAACTTTGCGACCACCATTGGCGATGATGCTATATGCGGTGGTCATTTTTAGAAGAGTCGTTTCGCCGGCTCCTAACGCCATTGAAAGCTGAAGGGGCATTTTATCATAAATGCCAAGGCGCTGCGCCAAGTCGGCAATTTTGGTCATGCCCAAGCTGTCAGCCAAACGCACCGTCATGGTGTTGCGCGATTGTTCAATACCGCGCCGCAAGGTTGAAGGGCCAAAATAATTCTTCTCGTAATTCTTTGGTTTCCAAACGTCGCCGTTTTGCAATTTGTATTCTACTGGGGCATCCAGCAAAACTGAAGATGGTGTATATCCATTATCCAAAGCTGCAGCATAAACGATTGGCTTGAACGATGATCCCGGCTGGCGCGTCGCTTGCACCGCGCGATTAAACTGGCTGCTGCCATAAGAGAACCCACCGACCATGGCCAAGACGCGACCTGTATGCGGATCCATGGCGACCAAAGCACCCTCCACTTCCGGCAATTGCACGAGGTGCCATTGTTGCGCTGTTCCGGATGGGGCGACGTAAACAATGTCTCCCACCTTCAGAACTTGCTCTGCTGATTTTATTTCCTTGCCCAGATCAGTGCCATCAACATATTTCCGCGCCCAACTCATCAAGGCAACGGGAATAGTTCCAGTCTCGCGTTCGTCGCCCATTTGGCCGTTCGACAAAAATGGTGGTTGCAAACCAACAGTCGCTGCCTCTGCAGTTACCTCCGTCACAATCGCGGCGCGCCAAGGGGCCGCATCAGCGGTGAGATGGATCGAGCTCATATATTTTGCCCAATCGCCACCTTGCAAATCGACGTGGTTCAGTGGACCACGAAAACCGCGCTGCCGATCTAAACCAATCAATCCCCTGGCCAATGCTTGTCTGGCATAAACTTGCATCTTCGGTTCAAGCGTTGTGTGAACAGAGTATCCCCCCTTGTTCAAAGCGTCCTTACCATACATGCCTACGAGGTCACGCCTCGCTTCTTCAGCAAATCCCTCAGCAGCAAAAAGTTGAACGCCAAATGGGCGCGGGTTCACCTTGAATGGTTTGGCTTGTGCAATAGTCAATTCGTCCTTAGTAATATATCCGTTCTGAAACATCTGCAGCAATACCCAGTTGCGGCGCTCTAATGCACGTTCAGGGAACTTAAACGGATTGTAATTGTTTGGCCCCTTTGGAAGCGCGGCCATATAGGCCATTTCTTCTAAGCTCAATTGGTCTAGCGGTTTGCCAAAATAATTGAGCGAGGCAGCAGCGATTCCGTAAGAGTTAAGGCCAAGAAAAATATCATTGAGATAGAGTTCAAGAATTTGATCTTTGGTGAAAGAGCCTTCAATTCGTTGCACGATTAAAGCTTCTTTCAGCTTTCGTGACATGGTTTGTTCACTACCAAGCAGAAAGTTTTTCGCCACTTGTTGAGTGATAGTTGATGCACCCACAATTTGACCACGGTGAGTTATTTTCACTTGCGCATAACGAATGACAGCACTTGCTATGCCTTTCCAATCAAGGCCGTTATGTTGGTAAAAGTTTTTGTCTTCTGCCGACATATAGGCTTGGATCAAGCGTTTGGGCACAGAATCAATAGGCACAAACAGGCGGCGCTCTTCCGCAAATTCACCCAAAAGTGAACCATCAGCAGCATGCATGCGGGTCATCACAGGTGGCTCCCATGACGCCAGCACTTTATAATCTGGCAAATCTTTGGACACGTCATAGATTACATACACAGCGGCTCCCGCGAGCCCCACGATGATCATAAACATTGCGCCAAACAACCAACCGAAAAATCTAAGCATGCCACCCTATCTTGAAAAGTCTTCTTCAGCGTTTGGCGATAGCATGATTCAAGCCAGCGCCAAACCCTCAAAACATGATGAAAATTAGGAGTGGAATGTGGCGAAGGCGCGGCGGATTAGTTTAAGGAAACGATAGGCGCAGTTGGCCCAAAATAATCATCGACCGCTTCGGCCATAGCGCTAGCGGTTTTTTCACGCCAATCGGGCGAGATTAGCAAAGCTTCGTCCTCTACATTAGAAAGATAACCCAATTCAGCTAGAACAGATGGCACATCTGGCGACTTTAAGACCACGAATGCTGCAGAGCGCACTGGTTTTCCTGTAAACCGGACAAAGGATTTAAGCTTTATCACTGCTTTTTTTGTAAAATACACGGCCTGATTTTTAGCTTCGCGTTGCGCGAGATTGATCAAAACATCTGATACGGCTTTCGATTGATTAGCCAAATCGATACCAACAATAACATCAGATCGATTTTCCTTCTGTGCTAAAGCTTCGGCTTCAGCGTCGGTTGCTTTGTCTGACACGGTGTAGAGGGTTGTTCCACGAACACTCGAGTCCGAAACCGTATCAGCATGAAGCGCTATGAATAGATCGGCTTTATTTTCATGAGCAATTTTCACCCGCTGATCGAGGCTCATAAATCTATCAACTTCACGGGTCAATATAACTTTATAGTTTGGATTGTTTTGTAGCGCTTCGCGCAGAGCTAATGCAAAAGCGAAAACAACATCTTTTTCTTTTGTCTTTTTTCTGCTTATTGCGCCAGGGTCCATTCCGCCATGGCCAGGATCGATAACAATGGTTTTTGTTGTGACTACAACAGGAACTTCTAATGGCGGTGCAGCTGCTGGTAAAATGGCAGCGGTCAAAACTTCGGCAACAGATGGGTCGGCTGGTTGGTGTTCACTTTCCAAAGTCACTTTGAAGTTCTGTGCTCTGGTCGGGAGAATTTCGACGATCAGCCGTGCAGGTTTTTTACCCTTGGCTGGAACAACTTCTGACTTTCCGATCAACACGGGCCCTGAGACATCAAGCACGATCCGCGATTTGCGTTCTTCAACCAAGCCATAGCGAAACGAAGTTACCAGTCCTTTGGCCTTGCGCCCTGCCCCCATCGGAAAATCAAACCTTGCATCAGCAATATCGATAATGACTCGGTAAGGGCCCTCCACCGCCGTGGCGCTAAATCCAATGTTTTCACTTAGATTGGCTTCGAAACGCGTGGAATTGGCAGAAGCTGTCAGTTTGGCGGCAGACACCACAACGTCTTGCGCTAAAGCTGCGCTCGTGAAAAGGCTGAACAGGGCCAATACAGCCGATATAAAATTTAGTTTACGCATTGTAATTAAATGGTTTTTCTTAATTTCGTTGGGGCGGTGCTGAATTAATTCGGCCAAGCTAGTAGGGGCTGGTTAATCACAGGTTATGATTGCCCAAGTCTTAGGCGACTATAAATTCAGTCGCTCAAATAATCACTCGCCCTTGCAATATGTAGCGCAGCCACCTACAAAGGGTATGTCTTGTCGCAGACTCAAAGTTCAACCTTTAGCTGCAAAAAGCAAAAGTTTCGTGGTGGACAGGTGTCCGAGCTAGTTAGCTAGCCTGCCAATTGCGTTGTTGTGGAACCCTCCGTGGGGTTCAAAAAAGTCCTTTTTGGTGAATGCACCATGAAAGGCAAAGCGTTTTAACCGTTCGGCTTTTGCTGAACATAAGGTCAACTAGGTCATGCTCCACCCTGTCGCGCTAACTCTTGATGCACCAAGCCTATACGGTTTGTTTGCTCAATGCGCATTTTTACAGCGTGTTCCGGCCATGCCCAATTTTGTAAGCGGCCCTGTGGCCTCATCTGATTTCTCAAATTCGGACAGAAATTTAGATATTGCCCAGCCGTCGCTTGCGCGAAGGAATATGAACCATGGGTTCAAA
>JAYVPZ010000111.1:0-2449 GCA_043757105.1 Aestuariivirga sp.
CTCGGAGCCCCACCCCATGTCCCCCACCCTCGCAGGCCGCGTTCACCTTCCCCACATCGGCCCCGCCATCGTGCGCGTTGACGGTGAAAAACTAATCGACGTCACCGCCATCTTCCCCACCATGCGCGATCTCTGCGAAATGAAAAATCCGGCGGAGGCGCTAAAAGCCGCAGAGGGAAAATCCATCGGCAAGCTGAAAGATATTCTCGCAAACGCCACCCCCATCACGCGCGACTCGTCCAAACCATGGCTCCTCGCCCCCATCGATCTGCAAGCCATCAAAGCCGCAGGTGTCACCTTCGCGGTGTCAATGTTGGAGCGTGTGATTGAAGAAAGAACCCGTGGTGATGCCGCCGCCGCAAACGCCATCAGAGGAACGATCATTAACCTCGTGGGCGGAGATCTGCGCAAATTAAAACCCGGCTCAAAAGAAGCAGATGACCTTAAACAAACCTTGATGAGCCAAGGCGCATGGAGCCAATATCTCGAAGTGGGCATTGGCCCCGACGCCGAGATTTTCACCAAGGGGCCTGTGCTGTCTGCCGTCGGCTGCAATATGGATGTGGGCGTGCACCCCAAATCATCTTGGAATAATCCCGAGCCAGAAGTGGTGATGGTCGTCGCCTCCTCAGGCCAAATCATCGGCGCGACCTTGGGCAATGATGTAAACTTGCGCGATGTTGAAGGCCGCTCCGCGCTGCTGCTGGGCAAGGCCAAAGATAACAACGCCTCAACGTCTATTGGCCCCTTCATTCGCTTTTTCGATGAAGGCTTCACATATGAAGACATTTGCAAAGCCGAACTTTCAATGAAAGTCACAGGCCTTGATGGCTTCATCATGAGCGGCCATTCTAACATGAGTGAAATCAGCCGCGCACCCGCTGACATCGTGGCCCAAGCCATCAACCAACATCATCAGTACCCTGATGGATTGGTGGTGTTCTGCGGCACGATGTTTGCTCCCTCCGATGATCGCGACACAAAAGGCAAAGGCTTCACCCACCACACAGGCGACATCGTCGAAATCTCAACGCCACTTTTAGGCACCCTCACCAACCGCGTGGTTCCCACAGATCAAGCAGAGCCTTGGAATTTTGGTATTGCAGATTTAATGCGCAATCTGGCAGCCCGAAACCTGCTCTAAATAGATTTCAAAATCCCCCAGTCCCTTGTTATAAGCTTCCTATAATTGGGGGATTATCATGCATCACTACATTCGTTTGATCGGTATGTGCTTAGCCATTTTTTGGTTTGGCTCCAGCGCAAGTTTTGCCCAAGATGCGACCGTCATTCCAACACCCATTCAAGCGCCCAATCTGAGCGACATCCCCGTCATCACTCGCATTTTGCCGCCATTTGTTTTGAAAGAAGACGATAAATACAAAGGCTTCTCGGTCGAACTTTGGCAAGCCATTGCCACCCAGATTAAAGCCACCTCGCATTTTATAGATAAGGGCAACATCAAGGAAATTCTGGCAGGCATCAGATCAAGCGAAGGCCAAGTTGCCATCGCCGCCATTTCGATCACCTCACAACGCGAACAAGAATTTGATTTTTCCCAACCCATGTTCGAGTCCGGTTTGCAAATTATGGTGCGCGGCGAAAACAGCGGCGGTTTCAGCATCTGGCAGGTTTGGAATATCCTCTCCACAGGTGCCATGCCGTTCCTGCTGGGCTTGATGGCGGCGTTGATCATCGTTCCTGCTCACATGGTTTGGTATGCCGAACGCCGCGGCGAAAGCCATTTCATTTCGCAAAGCTATTTCCCCGGCATTTGGCAAGCCGCTTGGTGGTCAATTGGCGCGGTTGCCGGCCAACAGCCTGATAGTCCCGCATCCAAATGGGGGCGCATTTTAGCGGCCTTCGCCATTCTAGTTTCGATGGTGTTTATGTCTTATTTCCAAGCCACCATAACATCGGCCCTCACCATTCAAACGTTGAAAGGCGACATTAACGGGCCGGAAGATTTAGCTGGCCGTAAAGTTGGAACCACAACAGGCAGCACGGCCGCCACTTATCTTAAAACTCTGGGCGTTACAGCCATTGAGTTTTCAAAAATCACCGAAGCATTCACAGCACTCGAAAACAAACAGCTTGATGCCGTGGTGTTTGACTCGCCCGTCTTGCTTTATTATGCAGCCACCCAAGGCCGCAATAGAGTGCAAATCGTAGGCCCCATGTTGAAGAAAGAAAATTATGGAATTTTGTTTCCGCGCGGCTCAGCTCTTCGCAAACCCGTCAATGAAGCGCTGCTCATCTTGCGCGAAAATGGAACTTATGATTCGCTTTTTACAAAGTGGTTTTCCGCCACGCAATCAGGTGCTGCCGGACAATAACGATCAGCGCTTCTTGTCGCTGTAAGTCCCAAACACCCGATCCCAAAACAACGTGGTCACTCCAAAATTAAATTTGTTATTTCCGTAGTGATGAATCGCGTGGCCGCGTTTGA
>JAYVPZ010000112.1:0-2449 GCA_043757105.1 Aestuariivirga sp.
CCCAAACCAACAACAACTGAACCAAATTGAAAATCACCCTGTCACAGAAATTATCTGTGTCTCAATTAGGGGGTGCAGTCCAGCACTGTCACCGAAATACCGATACCGGGTATGACGGATTATTTTGATTTGGTTTTGTGTTTGGCCTTGGCCGCAGCTTCCAGCGGGGCCACCATTTTTTCGTAGAGGCCAAACAGATGTTCCACCCGCTCGCGCTCGGAGGCGAATGGTGCTTTGCGGTAGAGTTTATCTACCGCAAGGTCGAGTGTGGTGTGGCTCTTACGCAAATTGGGTGGCATCAAATCTGGGTCATAAAGATCAGCCAAAGTGGAGTTGGGCCAAGCGGCGCGGGCATCGAGCACGGCTTGCGCCAGTGCGGAAATCTTGGCCTCTTGGTCGGGAGACATGTCCGGCCAAGGATACGTGTTGTAAACTACACCGACTGAATACATGTAACGACTTTCCAATCGACCTGTGACCGCCCTCATCCAAGCCATGTGCATGGCGGAAGTGAGGATGGCGAATTGATGCAACTCGGCATTTTCAATAAATCGAAGTTTATCGCTGGGGATTGTTGGTGGTGAAAGCCACCCGAAAGGCACGTATTCGCGCCGCTCTGATGACACTTGTGGAATTGCTAGAAAAGTCGAAGAAGGAATTGTTCGCCCTTCAAGTAAAGTTGGCGTTTGGCCAAGTCTGCGTGTAGCTGGTTTTTGACTTTTAAGTCTGAATTCACGAACGTTTCTAATCCGCTCGGCAACTTGTGGCATTGCACGAAGTTCCTCGGGCGAAGCATCTTCTAAAAATAAAATCCAGCGCGGTTTGCCGTTGATATATTCTTCAGCGCCAATATAGGGACGAAGAAATTTTTCGGCTTGTGGTTCAGATTTGAGAAAGTCATTCTTTTCTAATCCGCGAAAAATGTAATGTCCTTCGTCGGTTGATTTTGGACCGTTAAACATACGTGGTCTTGGTGTGATGGCGGAGGTTGAATCTTGCACAGTAACATGTCGATTTCGTAATCCCGTTGCATCAACCAAATATGGCGCCAGCGCCCCATGTTGACTCTCCACCGGATCACCCTTGATGTCCTGATAAGAAAACAGCCGCTTCACTGCGGGTTCCATATCCGCTCGCGTCAGTCCGATGATCACCACATGCACATGTGCCACGCCGCGTGCTTCGGAACCCCAAGCAAACGTGCGGTGGGCAAAAGCAATTTCCATTTTATATCGGTCAAACAATAAGGGCCAAAGCTGCGCCACTTGTTCGCCTTGCGTAATGGAGTTGGTGGATACAAAAGCAATCTTGGCGCGGCCTGCGTTGGCATAAGCGCCCGCTTTCAAAAACCAAGCGCCCACATAATCCAATGAACCCGCCTTGCCAGATTTATGGCCAATCACCTTCGCCATCTGCAGGCGCTGCGTGGGTGATTGATAGCTCTGGCCAATAAACGGCGGGTTGCCCAGCACATAGGAACACTCTTTGGCGGGCAGCAGCGTGTTCCAATCCGTCTCCAGCGCATCGGCATGTTTAATATGCGGTGATTTTTTGAGTGGAATGCGGATGAAGGTTTGGCCGAATTCCAAGCTGAGTTGGTTGTTCATAATATGGTCCATCATCCACATGGCCACCTCAGCAATCAATGCTGGAAATTCTTCAAACTCAATGCCGTAAAACTGGTCCACATCCAGCGCTGAAACTTGCATTACATCAAGGTCGCGCTGGCCCTTTGGATTGAGTTCGCGCAGCACGGCCAATTCAAGCTCGCGCAATTCACGGTAGGCAATAATCAGAAAATTGCCGCAGCCACAGGCAGGGTCAAGAAAGGTCAGCTTACCAAGCCCCAAGCGAAACGCCTCCAAGCTTTGCACCCGCCCGCGCTTTAATTGTTTCAGCCGCTCAAATTCCGCCTTCAACTCATCCAAGAATAAAGGCCCGATCACCTTCATAATGTTTTTCTCGGTGGTGTAATGCGCGCCCTTTTTGCGCCGCTCCTTAGCGTCCATCACCGATTGAAACAGCGAGCCGAATATGGCGGGTGAAACTTTGGCCCAATTAAAGTTGCAAGCCTCTAAAAGCGTTTCGCGCATTTGCGTTGTGAAGGAGGCTATGGGCAATTGCTCACTAAACAAATCGCCATTCACATAAGGAAACCTGTTCAAATCTTCATCAAGGTTTGTGTTGCGAACATCCTCATGTGTGTTCAACACCTGAAAAAGCTCGGCCAGTTTTGAACCTGTGTCTGATCCATCTGGTTGCGTGCGGTTTTCAATATAATCCAGCAGAATGTCGCGCGGTTCAAAAATGCCGGTGTCATCGGCAAACAACATAAACACCAGCCGCACCAGAAAGCGCTCCAAGTCATGGCCTTTGTAGCCTGAGGCTTCCAACTCGTCATGGATGGTGCCCATCAATTCCGAGGCTTTGACGTTCACCGGGTCTTGGT
>JAYVPZ010000113.1:0-2447 GCA_043757105.1 Aestuariivirga sp.
GTCTGGCGCGTAATGATGAGCTTGTCGCCCGATTGTTTGGCGGAAAGTTTTTCCTCCTCCAAATCTGGTTCTTTCATCAACCAGTGAGCCATGCGGCGTAGCAATTCAGTTTGCGGGCCACCGCCTTCAAAGCCACGCGCCCAGAGCCAGCCATGATCGGACAATAGTTGCGCCACGCGGCCTTCGCCTTGGTGGGCCAGCACAAGAAGCGGTTTATCATCAGGGCCAGACATTAAGGTTTCGGCGTCAGGATTTGGGTTGGTGTCAATCAAACGGAACCATCGGCCCCATGTTGCTTTGCCATCACCAGAACCCGGAAGTCCTCGTGTAACAGGGTGGCGTTTGCCTTGCTGAGTGAGTGCTGGTTTGAAGGGTGTTTCAGTGATCTCACCCGTTGGAGCAGCGGCCAAAATATCGGACAATGGGGTTGTGTAAATGCCATCTGGTTCAGCAAAATCTGGGCCGGATGCAACCAACACTGCGCCACCCTTTTTCACATATTCGGCAATGTTGCCCATGTAAGCGTCTGGCAAAATGGCTTGGCGTTGGTAACGATCAAAAATGACTAAATCAAACTGATCAAGTTTTTCAACAAATAGTTCGCGCGTCGGGAAAGCAATGAGCGACAGTTCTTTGGTTGGCGTTCCATCCTGTTTTTCAGGCGGGCGTAAAATGGTGAAGTGAACCAAATCAACCGAAGCATCAGCTTTCAACAAATCGCGCCACGTGCGCTCGCCGGGATGGGGCTGGCCAGAAACCAGAAGCACGCGCAGGCGGTCGCGAATACCATCAATCACGGCAACGGCGCGGTTATTTTCTTTCGACAGTTCACCCTCACGAATAGCAGCCGAGAGTTCGATAAAGTTTTGTCCAGCATGGGCAATCTTCACGGGCCAGTCGGTGACTACGCCCGGCACAATTGTGATGTGTGTTGGGTCGCTGCCCGGCGAGGTGATGGTGACATCTACAGCTGACCGATCGCTATTTGATTCTTCAACATGGAATTGAATGGTTTGGTCCTGACCTACAATGCCAAAGCGCGGGGCTTTATCGAGCACCATGCGGCGGTCGCTTTCGGTTTTGCTACCGGAGATTAAGCTGTGAATGGGCGATGGTAACCCAGCGAGAGTTTGCGGCACGTCATGCACTTGGCCGTCGGTCAAAAGAAAGGCTCCGGCAAAGCGATCCTTTGGCACATCGGCCACAGCTTTGCCGAGTGCTGAGAACAACCGAGTGCCATCACTTTCGGCATCAATACCTGATGACACATTGACGATGCGCAACTCGGTATTTCCTAGTGCCGCTATGCGTGATTTGAGATCGGCCAAAGCTTTTTGCGTTTGTGGGGTACGTTGGCCAAAATTTTGACTTTGGCTCTGATCGACTATCGCAACAGCAATATCGCTCAGCTGTTCGCGCTCGTCTTGGCGGATGATGGGGTTGGCCAAAGTTGCAATAAGAAGTGCAGCTGTCGCAGCGCGAAGAAGAGTTCCGCGCCGTCTTTGCCAAAGCATGAAGATAATCGCAGCAAGGCATACCGCAGCGAATACCGCCAAAATTGGCCAGCTCAGGAGAGGTGCGAATTCAATCTGTAAGTTCATGTCACTGGCCCAATCTTTCGAGCAGAGCGGGCACATGCACTTGGTCCGTTTTGTAATTTCCGGTGAGCGCATACATCACCAAATTCACACCCACGCGAAACGAATATTCGCGCTGACGGTCAGACCCTGGAATGAGGGCATTGAGCGGTTGGCCTTGGTCGTCCAGCGCCCAAGCAGCAGCATAGTCATTCGATCCAATTACGATTCCCGAAACACCATCAGACTTGGCTTGGGTGTCGCCAGTTTGTGCCTCAACCCACAATGAACCACCTTCATAGCGACCGGGCCAATCCTTCATCAGATAGAATGATTTTGTCAGGGCGTGGTCAATGGGAACGGGCTCTAATGCTGGAATATCCAGCTTAGCCAAAATTCGTTTCAACGCATCGCCATTGCCGCTGCTATTGCCGAAATCAGTACCAGCGTCGCGGGTGTCGAAAAATATGGTGCCGCCATTTTTCATATAGGCGTCAAGTTTTGCCAAGGCTTTGTCGCTGGGTTCCTTTGCGGTTTCCGTTACGGGCCAATAGATCACAGGATAGAAAACCAACTCGTCTAACTCAGGATCTACGCCCACAGGAGCACCCAAGGCTGCGGAAGTTCTATCAGCCATAATCAGGCCTAAACCTTTCAAGCCTTGCTCGCTGGTTTGATCAATCTCGCTGTCACCAGTCTTTATGAACGCGAGGTGGGTCTGAATGGCGGCTTGCAAATCGCTTTGGTCGTTGGCGCGGGCAAAGTTTGGACAAAGCGTAGTGAAGAAGCCAGCGCATAATAAAATGATTAGCGAAGCATTTGCTGTTTGGCGGCTTAAGCTCTTCAGCCCACCGCCCAAAAGCAATGCCG
>JAYVPZ010000114.1:0-9473 GCA_043757105.1 Aestuariivirga sp.
TCTAGTCATGTTCCGTCTTCCCTCGAAGGGGTTACTGCTCATGACGGTGGCTTTAATTGGGAAAGATGAGGCGCTTGGGCGTCTGGGATAACGTATCTCAGACTTACAAGGCTGATGATTGAAATAGTTGGGGTGCAGAAGCCCTGATAGCCCTAGTGGGTAGGTGACCTTGCTTGACTTTCAGCTTCGGTTAACGACCGACCAGTTCCAGAGGCACTCGTTCAACAGCAGCAAAAAACGTCTCTCAAGCGTGGGTGCAATTAAGCACTCCCATAGCCGGACTATTCCACCGGCATATTCGTGTTTGTTTGCCCCCGCGCAACCCTTCACCTTACTCCCAGAAACGGCATTACCATTTTACTCACAGCAAAGCCTTGCAAACTCACCACGCTAAAGGTTCTTCCCCTCCAAACTATGTGTAATATGCTCCGCAAACATCTCGCCCGCCTTGCTTAAATGGTCCCGCCGCAACAAGGCAATTTCTGCATCGGCCAGCTCTGGCAATTTCGCATCTTTGCGAATGGGGTGAATATCAGTTGGCAACATATCAGCTGGCAGAACTGTAATACCAAGACCCGCTCTGACGGCTGCCAATGTTCCAGCAAGGCTGGGACTTGTGTAGCAGATACGCCAAGGTTTCTTCGCGCGGTCAAGTGCTGCAAGAGCGCGAGCGCGGTAGATACAAGGCTGCGGAGACAAGACCAGCGACAATTGCTTCTCAACGCGGTAGTGCGCCGCAGCAGCCCAAACCAATGGTTCGCGCCAGACTTTATTGCCGCCTTTAACGGTCTGAGCATCACGTTTGATCAAAACCACATCATAATGACCGCGCTCAAAACCTTTCATCAGATTGAGCGTCAGATTGCATTCGACATTCAATTGAACCCGCGGGTGATGCTGCCTAAAATTCGCCAACACTTTTGGCAAATAATGCGTGGCGAAATCCTCAGGCGTGCCAAATCGAATTTCGCCTGAGATATCTGGTTCCTTTAATCGGCTAAAAGCTTCCCACTGCAAGGCAAGCATTTGTTTGGCGTAGCCCAAGAAAATTTCGCCTTGATCTGTCAGTGTCACACGCCGCGCCGTGCGGACGAACATTGTACAACCGAGCTGCTCCTCAAGCTTCTTGATCTGCAGGCTAAGGGCTGACTGGGTTCGCCCCACCTGTTCTCCGGCCCTACTGAAAGTTCCGGCCTCCACAATCGCAATAAAGCTTTTAATTTGAGACGTATCAATATTGAATGGCATGAAAACACCTATAAGAAATTATCATGCATGATATAATTACTATCAATTTTGTCGATATAAATATTTGTTGCATAGAAGTTCCATAAAAACCACGGGGCAATCATGGAACTTTTAAATTTGGTCGCGGCGAACATGCTTTCGCCTGCAATACTTTTTTTCGCACTCGGAATTATAGCTGGATTAGTCAAATCCGATCTTGAGGTTCCAGAAAGTATAAGCCGCTATTTATCGATCTATCTAATGATGGCTATCGGTCTGAAAGGTGGAGTGGCAATCGCCAACACCCCCGAATTTACGGGTCAGATTTTAGCGGCCATTGCCGCGGGCTTTACGATAAGCTTGCTCACACCATTCCTGGCCTTCGGACTTCTGCGGGCTACCACTGATCTTGATCGTCCCACAGCCGCGGCTGTAGCAGCGCACTACGGTTCGATCAGCCTTGTGACCTTTGCGACCGCAACGGCGTTTTTAAAAACCAATGACATTCAATATGCTGGATACATTGTCGCAATTCTGGCGCTCATGGAAGCGCCAGCCATTCTATCGGGGCTATTTATTGCCCACCGCACCGCACCAGAAACCAAATCGCACACCAAAGAGGAAAACAAACTTAGCCGCGAAATATTCACCAATGGCGCGATCCTTTTGTTGTTTGGCGCGTTTTTAATTGGGTGGATTACCGGCCAAAAAGGCATGGACAAAGTTGCTGGCTTTCTAGATACGCCTTTCCAAGGGATACTTTGCTTGTTCCTGATGGATATGGGTTTGGTCGTGGCTAAAAACCTTCCACACCTCAAAACCTTCACATGGAAACTCGCTTTTTTCGGACTTTATATGCCAATAATAGGAGCCGTGATTGGATTGACTTCGAGCTACGTAATGGCTCTCGACGTTGGCACCGGAACTTTGTTCACGGTTCTTTGCGCCAGCGCGTCCTACATCGCCGTGCCTGCAGCAATGCGGCTGGCTCTGCCCGAAGCCAAAGCGGCGATCTACATACCAATGAGCCTCGCAATAACATTCCCATTCAATGTGATTGTTGGCATCCCACTCTATTTTGCACTGGCCGTAAAATTGCTGGGCCATTGAAAAGGAAAGACTGCTTCAACTTGATAAAAGTGCATAAATTGAACTAGAATTTCGTTTGACGAAAACCATGCGTTGCACAATATATGGCGCATGAACACTCTCAAATCATGGGCCGAGCTTGGCCCCGACCTCGTCGCCGTCGCCATGGGGCGGAAATCCGCTGACACCGTTGTAAAAAACGCCAATTGGGTAAATGTGCATTCAGGCGAAATCATCCCAAACACTGACATCGCAATTTACCAAGGCCGCTTCGCCTATGTCGGCCCCGACGCCGCCCACGCAACCGGTTCCAAAACCAAAATCATTGATGCCGCTGGCCGCTATGCCAGCCCCGGTTTTTGCGATGGTCATATGCACGTTGAATCCGGCATGGTCACCGTCACGCAGTTTGCCCGCGCCGTCGTGCCCCACGGCACCACGTCCATGTTCATCGACCCCCATGAAATCGCCAATGTGCTGGGCCTGCCCGGTGTCAAACTGATGCATGATGAGGCAGCGGGATTACCGCTGAATATTTTTGTGCAAATGCCGTCTTGCGTGCCAAGTTTTCCGGGCCTCGAAACACCAGGGGCAACCATCTCACCTGAAGATGTGATTGAGGCGATGGCCTGGCCCAACATCATTGGCCTTGGCGAAATGATGAATTTTCCGGGTGTCATTCACGGCGATCCTAAAATGCTTGCCGAAATTGCCGCCACGCAACGGTCAGGCAAAACCGTTGGCGGCCATTATGCCTCGCGCGATTTAGGAAACGCTTTTCATGCTTACGTCGCAGCTGGCCCCGCTGATGATCATGAAGGAACCTTGGCCGAAGATGCTATCGCCCGTGTGCGCCAAGGCATGCGCGCCATGCTGCGACTGGGAAGTGCTTGGTATGATGTTGCCGCACAAATCAAAGCCGTAACCGAAAGCAAACTCGACTCGCGTAATTTCATTCTGTGTACGGATGATTGTCATTCTGGAACATTGGTCAACGAGGGCCACATGAACCGCGTTTTGCGTCATGCCATTGCGCAAGGTCTAGCCCCCATCACCGCCATCCAAATGGCGTCAATCAATACCGCCACCCATTTTGGTTTAGAACGCGAGTTGGGTTCCATCACTCCGGGCCGCCGCGCT
Source organism: Aestuariivirga sp. (assembly GCA_043757105.1). Lineage (GTDB taxonomy): Bacteria > Pseudomonadota > Alphaproteobacteria > Rhizobiales > Aestuariivirgaceae > Aestuariivirga. The sequence goes on from JAYVPZ010000114.1 coordinate 3,457, forward strand.
GATTTGGTGCTGACCTCCGACCTGACAACGCTGCCCATTGAATTGGTCATGGCCCATGGTGAAGTCGTGGCCGAGCAAGGCAAACTCATCGCGCAGTTCCCACGCTTCGATTATCCGCCCCAAGCTAAATCCACTGTGCATATGAAGCGCGATGTAACCGCCGCTGATTTTGATGTGAAAGCGCCGCTGGGCGCCAACCAAGTTAAAGTCCGCGTCATCGGTGTCATTGAAAACCAAGCGCCCACAAAATCTCTAACCGCCGAACTCCCCGTCAGCTCCGGCCTCGTGTCAATGGATTTGAAAAATGACATCGCTCAAATCGCAATCGTCGAACGCCATGCGGCAACAGGCAATGTGGTCAACGCTTTTGTGTCGGGCTTTGGCTACAACAAGCCCATGGCCATCGCCTCCACCGTGGCCCATGACAGCCACCACATGATCGTCATCGGCACGAATAAGTCCGACATGGCCAAGGCCGCAAATATACTCAAAGCCATCAATGGCGGCGTGGTGGTGATCAGCGAAGGCGTTGAACTGGCCCGTGTTGAACTCCCCATCGCCGGATTGATGTCAGATGAACCAGCCGAAATCGTCGCCGCAAAAGCTGAGAAAATGGTGCAAGCAATGAAAGACTGCGGCTGCAATTTAAACAACGCCTTTATGCAGCATTCACTGTTGGGCCTCGTCGTCATCCCAGATTTGCGCATTTCGGATTTGGGCTTGGTCGATGTAACCACGTTTAAAGTGGTGGAATTGTTTGTAAGTGTTTAGTTTATTGCGCTGGACAACGAGCTGACGTTTCAAGATCATGAAACAAACGAAAGCCAGAGCGATCCATGCAATCAATCTTCCCATCCGCCCGTCTCCGTCCATCACCATTTTACCAATCGACGTTGAACGAAGGTGTGAGCAGCTTCACGACTTACAACGGCATGTTGATGCCAACTGGTTATGGCAAGCCTGAAGCGGAATACTGGCGATTGATCAATGGCGTGGCCATGTGGGATGTTGCCGTTGAACGCCAAGTACAACTCAAAGGCCCCGACGCCGCAAAACTGGCGCAAATCCTGTCTCCGCGCGATATTTCCAAATGTGTCGTCGGCCAAGGCAAATATGTGACGCTATGCAACCATGCCGGAACGCTGATCAATGATCCCATCTTGCTCAAACGCGCCGATGATCTGTATTGGTTTTCAATTGCCGATTCCAACATCCTGTTCTGGGCGCGGGCCATCGCCGCCGAACGAGAATTAAACGTCGAAATCATCGAGCCCGACGCTTCGCCACTCGCCGTTCAAGGGCCAAAAGCCGAAGACGTTGTGGCCTCAATTTTTGGTGATTGGGTTCGCGACTTAAAATATTTTTGGTTCAAAGAAACCGCTCTATCTGGCATTCCCTTGGCCGTGGCGCGATCTGGTTGGTCAAAGCAAGGCGGGTTTGAAATTTATCTGATGGATAAAACTCGCGGGAGCGAACTTTGGAACATTGTCAAAGAAGCTGGTAAAGCTTGGAATATTGGCCCCGGCAATCCTAATGCTCACGAGCGCGTTGAAAGTGGCTTATTGTCTTATGGTGGTGACACCGACGACCAAACCAATCCCTTTGAAGTGCGACTGGGCAAATATGTAGATGTGAATTTACCAGATGAAGTGGTGGGCATTCAAGCTTTGCGCAAAATCAAAACTGAAGGGCCAAAGCGCCAACAGCTTGGTGTGATCTTGGACGACGAAACACCATCCGGCACATCTTTCATTTGGTTCGACATCATATTTGAGTCAAAAAAAATCGGTAGCATGACCAACATCACATGGTCATACAGATTAAAGAAAAACATCGGATTTGCATTGGTTTCTATTTTAGCCAAATCTGGCGACCGCGTAATGATTATGCGCAATGGCCGCGGCGAAGCTGCTACGCTGGACGAATTGCCTTTTCTCTAAATCACGAATGGACCGATATGATGGACATCCAAACCCTCACCCTCACTAACCTCCAAATCTCTGTTCAAGATGCCGTCGCCACTGTGCGTCTCAATCGTCCAGAAAAGCGCAACGCGCTAGACGGCGATACCATCGAACAATTCATCATCTTGTTCAACGCGCTGCCCCGCTCAGGTGTGCGCGCTGTGGTGCTGTGTGCGGCAGGTGATCATTTTTCAGCGGGCCTCGATTTGGTCGAGCATCACAAGCTCGACCGCAGTGCAGCTGATTTCATGTTTGTGTGCATGCGCTGGCATGAAGCGTTTAACAAAATGGAATATTCCGGCATTCCAGTGATCGCAGCTCTCAAAGGAGCAGTTGTCGGCGGCGGCTTGGAACTCGCGTCTTCCGCGCATATCCGTGTGTCTGACCAAACCACTTATTTCGCACTCCCTGAAGGCCAGCGTGGATTGTTCACCGGTGGCGGCGCAACAATTCGCGTGGCTGATCTCGTCGGCAAATCGCGCATGATTGATATGATGCTCACAGGTCGAATTTATAAAGGCCAAGAAGCAATGGACGTGGGCCTCTGCCAATATCTTGTGGACGACAGCGAAGCCAAAGCCCACGAGCTCGCCCACATCGCAGCCAAAAATCCACCGCTCTCAAATTTCGCAATCTGCTCAGCCATTTCCCACATGCAAAACATGTCAGCCTTCGATGCGTCATATGCTGAAGCGGTGGTGGCAGGCATCGTCAACACACAACCTGCCTCGCGCGAATTGTTAGCGGCTTTTGCGAATAAAACGGGAGTGCGAATTAAACCGAAAGAATAATCTATTCGTCCCGGTAAACCCGCTCGCGCTTTTCGTGGCGTTCTTGGGCTTCGATCGAAAGTGTAGCGATGGGCCTTGCATCTAAGCGCTTAAGGCTAATGGGTTCGCCCGTATCTTCGCAATAGCCGTAAGACTTATCTTCAATGCGCTTCAAGGCGGAATCAATCTTTGAAATTAACTTGCGTTGGCGGTCGCGTGTACGAAGCTCCAGCGAACGATCAGTTTCAGAAGAAGCCCGGTCAGCCACATCTGGAAGGATATGGTTCTCTTCTTGAAGATGCGCAATCGTTTCCTTGCTCTCCTTCATGATGTCTTCTTTCCAGTTCAGCAATTTACGCCGGAAATATTCAACCTGCCGCTCACTCATAAATGGCTCAGCGTCGTTTGGCTTATAGTCTTCGGCTAACATCGTCGTCATTTGAAGTCTCTCATTCCCAGAAGGTTGGCGGGCTTATAGCGAGTGACCTTGCCAGCAGCAATACTTGCTTAATCCAGCAAAACCAGTTGTGATTCGAGTTTTCCAGCCCTGCAATGCCCACGCCAGATTAAACTTTTATGAATCCTCTGTTCCAATCTGAAACATCAATCATTTCGTATACTTAACGTAAAATTAGAACAATCTGTGCAAGTTTAAAGACATCTGGGTCAGTTTGGATGTTCATTATGCGTTATGCGTCATTTGCAGTTTTGTTAATAGCAGGCACCGCCTTATCGGGTTGTGCGGCCAGTCAATTAGATGCCATAGCGAATTTGAGCGCAGGATGCACAAGCACAGCGCAAACATTAAATTGTGGGGCTCCGACGGGGACTGGGTCGACAACCACGACAACCACGACAACCACAACGACGACGCCACCTACAACATCAACCAATACCGGAAATACTGCGAACATAGTAACTGGTGATACAACTATGATCCTTGAAAACGGTAATCTCGTTTCAACGCCAACCAACATGGCCGTATCAACGCTCACAGTAACGACCGCCCCGAACACTGCAAAGATGGCGATTACAACTAACACGGCGTCAAACCCGAACTGGCCGATTGCCAAAACCATGGACGAATACATCCCGGGCAGCCTTGCTGGCAATGGCCTTGGCGGGACCTATAAGGAATACCGCCAAATCAATAAAGTGCCGGGTAGCGGCAATGCAGTTGATGAAGAGCTGCAAGTTTGGACTTGGAATGCAGGCACCGGCAAAAGCTACGCAACACAATATCGTGATGTAACAGGCAGCGGCAATCCTGCATTACATCAAGCTTGGTCATTCGGCGGAAATTATACAACAGCTGCACAAATGCCAACGAGTGGCAGTGCGACTTACTCCGGTCGCTTCGGTGCCATTGCTGTCACCTCAAACTTCATCAATGATCCGAACGCAACGGCCCAAACGTTGGATAGGAACAATAGATGGTCTGTCACAGGCGATACAGCAATCACTGCCAATTTTAGCAGCGCTGGTACAATCACTGGCACATTGACCCCAACGGCTTGGAATGCATGGCAAACGCTGAATGGCGGCATTGGCTTTGCCACTGCAACTGCAGCCGGCAATCCAGCTAACTGGTTTTCAGCCCTAAAAGGCGGCTATATGGACGTTCCAATCCAGCTCTCAGGAACAATCAAATCAAACGTGTCGCCAACTGGCAACACCAAGCCCAACACTATTACTGGTGTAGCGCAATATGATCCAAATGGTCGTTGGATCAACACTAAATCCAACAGCTTTTTTAACGCAGGCTTCTTTGGCGATAATGCTGATAACATCACAGGTTCATTCAGCATGGATGCCCAAATCCCAGATCCAATTAGTGGGATTCGTCCTATTAACGATGATCGTCGCGGCTATGTTTCGATGCAGGGCATATTCAATGCCTGCAAGACGGGACCAATTTGCTAAACTCTCGGAAAACCAAAAAGTCAAAGCGCGTTTTATCACGCGCTTTTTCGTGTTTGGCCGCACTATTTGTATCTAGCGGCTTAGTCATTGCCGCACCATCTGGCCCGCCACCACTAACCAAAAGTGATTTCGCCCTTTATCAATCTGCATCCGAATCTATGCGCGTCCATGCCTTAATCGCGTTTGCCAAAGCCGGCCAACAGGAACAAGCAGCTGAACTGCTGAGGCGTTTTCCTCTCACTGGCCCACATGCCGCCAACCGTACACTTTTTGTTGAAGGCCTAATCCTTGAAGGTCGCCACGATTTTTATGGCGCGGCAAGAAAATTCCGCGCTGCATTGGCCGATGATCCAAAGCTAACCTTGGTGCGATCAGAGCTTGCGCAAGTTCTCATTGGCTTAGACGAAACCGATAGTGCTGCACATCATTTGAAATTGCTGGAAGCAGATGCGCCAAGTGCTGCCGACGCAGCGGGCATCCGCTCATTCATCGATAAGATCAGCGATCAAAAACCGATCACCGTATCTGGCTTTTTGTCAATTGCACCAACCACAAACGCGAACAGTGGCTCAAACCATTCAAATATATCATCGCCAGGCATTAGCGAATTCTCGCCAGATATCAGCACAAATGGCGTAATCGCAAACCAAAAGAAGAGTGGTTTGGGTCTTTCCGGCGGCCTGAACGCTGGTTTCAGCAAGAAATTGGCCGACCGCTGGCAACTGGTGCTTGGCGGCGGCATCAGCGGTAATGCTTACACCGACGTAGAATTCACGTCAGCCTCAACCAGCGAGTCTGCAGAATTGCGCTATTTGCTAAGTGACGGCTATTTCAGCTTTGGCGGGACAGCGTATCAAGGGTTTACACCAAGCACACTTAGTCTAAATTACAAAAGCTACGGCCCTCGCGTTGCCGCTACTTACCAACTAACACAACGCGATCTCATCAACAGCAGCATCTCTTATGAATGGCGCGATTATGGTGGTGGCAGCGACCTTAACGGCACGGCACTGCATATAGATTCCGCGGTCACCCATGCACTTGACTCAACATCAAATTTTACAATTTTTGGCGGCTATGACCGTGTAAACGCGCAAGACGCGGCGAAAACCTATTCCACTTATTTTGGTGGTGTGAATTTTTACAAAGATTTACCAATGGGCATTACAATGGATGCCAATGCACAAGCCCGAATTTCACCCTTTGATGGCGTTGATGCGATAAGTGGCCTCACAAGATTTGACTCGCGCTATGTAGGTAGCCTGACATTGACCAAACGTGATTTCAATTTCATGGGCTTTGCGCCATCGGTGAATTATTCATATACGTTGAACCAGAGCAACATCGCGTTTTTCGATTA
>JAYVPZ010000115.1:0-2440 GCA_043757105.1 Aestuariivirga sp.
TATGACGACGCAGGATATGACGAAGATTGCGGATATCGCATTGTGCAAAAGCGTGTTTGGAATGCTTGGCACACCCACAAAATCTGGATCTCAAAGAAAATTTGGACTTGCTACTAAGTCTATCTATCTGAAATAAATTCAATCCGGCTGCGCAGCGATGCGTCGCCGGATTTGTTTATTGGCAATTATACAAGCAAGTGGCGGGATTTGCGTTCATCGCTTGAACAGTTGTGAAGCCCGCAAGCACACCTGCCATAACTGTGAGGCCAACAAGCCCAAAGAACACACGGCGCAAAAACTTGGCATCGGCAACAACAGCAGAACTCATATTAACTCCCCCGGCTTAAACGCGCCGACCCACTAACAATGAGAATCAATTTACCAGCGCGAGCGTTTCCATAGCGTAAATAAAAGATGAATCAATTATAAACAAGTTTAACCTTAACCCTGTTGCCGAATATCCACAAATCGCCCCGCCAGTGCCGCAGCAGCTGCCATTTGGGGGCTAACCAAATGGGTCCGGCCTTTATAGCCCTGCCGACCCTCAAAATTGCGATTAGAAGTTGAAGCTGCACGTTGGCCTGGCTTCAATTGGTCTGGGTTCATGGCCAGGCACATCGAACAACCAGGTTCACGCCATTCAAAGCCGGCATCCAGAAAAATCTTATCCAAACCTTCAGCCTCGGCCATTTCCTTGACCAAGCCTGAGCCCGGAACGATCATCGCATAATCCAGCGAGGCTGCAATTTTCTTGCCCTTCACCACGTCTGCCACAGCGCGCATATCCTCAATGCGGCCATTGGTGCAGGAACCAATCCAGATCACATCCAGCACAATATCAGTGATCTTCTGGCCCGCTTTCAGGCCCATATATTCCAACGCACGGAATTTGGATTGGCGCTTGCCTTCATCTTCAATCAGCGACGGGTCAGGAATAGCACCAGCCACAGAAACCACGTCCTCAGGCGATGTGCCCCAGCTGACAATCGGCGGTAAATTAGCAGCATCCAATTTTACGATGCGGTCAAAGTGCGCACCTTCATCGGTGTGCAGCGTGGCCCAATAAGCCATGGCCTTATCCCAGTCTGCACCTTTGGGTGCGCGGGGCTTGCCCTTCAAATATTCAAATGCTTTTGCATCAGGCGCAATCAAACCGGCCCGTGCACCACCTTCAATCGTCATATTGCAAACCGTCATACGGCCTTCCATCGAAAGGTCGCGGATCGCTTCGCCAGCAAATTCAATCACCGAGCCTGTACCGCCTGCGGTTCCGATTTCGCCGATGATGGCGAGGATGATGTCTTTGGCGGTGGAATGCTTGGCCAGCTTGCCATTCACTTCCACTTTCATGTTCTTGGCCTTTTTCTGGATCAGCGTTTGCGTAGCCAGCACATGCTCCACCTCTGATGTGCCGATGCCATGCGCCAATGCGCCGAATGCGCCGTGCGTCGATGTGTGGCTGTCACCACACACGATTGTGGTGCCGGGCAGTGTGAAGCCCTGCTCAGGCCCAACCACATGCACAATGCCTTGGCGCTTATCCATCTCGTCAAAATAAGTGATGCCGAATTCTTTCGCGTTATTGGCCAACGCCTCAACTTGCAGGCGGCTTTCCGTTTCGGCAATGCCTTTGGAGCGATCCGTAGTGGGCACATTATGATCAACCACAGCAAGTGTCTTTTCTGGGTGGCGCACTTTGCGCCCCGTCATGCGCAAGCCTTCAAAAGCTTGGGGGCTGGTCACTTCATGCACAAGGTGACGATCAATATAGAGAAGGCACGTGCCATCATCAGCCTGATGCGCCACATGATCATCCCAAATCTTGTCATATAAAGTGCGTGCTTTTTCCATGGTCTTCACCTGAATTACGTTTCAGCGGTTCTTTAGCGCCTGCCACGAAACTGTCAAATCATCGTTCTGGAGACTTGCGCTAATCACGTGCACAGCCATATATATCCACATGAACACATTTACAATTTCCGGAATGACCTGTGCTGGTTGCGCGCGCAAAGTTGAAGCCACTTTAAAAGCTGTTTCACCAAGCGCCAGCGTGACTTTGGAACCGCCACGCGCTGTGATTGAGCCCGGCGTGAGCGCAGATGCGCTTAATGATGCACTGGCCAAAGTGGGCAAATATCGTGTGAGCGCTGAGCCTCAGTCACCCGAAAATACACAGCAGCTAGCATGGCTCAAAACTTATTATCCTCTGTTGCTTGTGATGGGGTTAATCACTCTGGCGAGCTTTGCTGGCCACAATTGGATGATGAGCTTCATGGCTGGATTTTTCATCGTGTTTGGCGCATTCAAATTATTAGATGTTCCAAATTTCGCACAAGCCTATACCCGCTATGATGTGATTGCAAAAATCTTCAAACCTTGGGGCTATGCCTATCCCTTCATTGAAACAGCGCTCGGATTTGCATTCTTATTTCATTTTCAA
>JAYVPZ010000116.1:0-2439 GCA_043757105.1 Aestuariivirga sp.
TGAACATGGAAGTGAGCCTTGCATCGCCCCAAGCCCACCACGTGCCCCACATGGGCTTGCCCCAAAATGATCCAGTGACCAGCGCGAGAAAGCAAAAAACGGTACCAAGGGGGGCTGCGGTCTTGGCTGCTGCATCAGCCAGCGGGTGGCGATAGATAAATCCAACAGCGCTGAAAAAACCCATAAAGCAATAGATGAATAACCCCAACCAAGCTGCGGGCACGTGGACATACATAATGCGCACGGTTTCGCCTTGTTGGTAGTCTGGTGGTGTGGTGAACAGAGCACCGTATAAACCAACCGCGAATAAAATTGCGGTAACGACCCAAATATAGGGCAGCACGGCGTTGGCAATTTTCAAGAAACGAGTTGGGTTTGCAAATTGTTGCATGATTTTTTCTCTATCTCAAATAGGCTTTGAGGACTGCTGCACAGGCCCAAGGGCTGATGACCAGACTCATTAAAGTGATAGTGCATAGCACGATTAAGGCTGGCATTGAACTGGATGGTTCTAAATCAGCCGAATTCGCGGCCACACCGAAAATTAATACAGGCACATAGAGTGGCAGAACAAGGAGTGACACTAACAGTCCACCGCGGCGAAGGCCCGCAGTCACTGCGCCGCCAATTGCAGCCAGCAATGAGAGAGCCAACGACCCAGCGATCATAGACATAAACAAGATTGGCAATTGACTAACATCGATTGACATCAGGAGGCCTAAGGGTGGCGTAATGACGGCGAGCGGCAAACTGACCGTAATCCAGTGTGCCAAAGCCTTGGCTAAAGTGACGGCCTCAAAGGGCAATTTTCCCATGGCCATAATATCAAGCGAACCATCCTCATAATCTTGTTGGAACATCCGGTCTGCGGTGAGCAACACTGACAACATAAGCGCCAGCCACATCATGCCGGGTGCCAATCTAGAAAGAAGGTTTTGGTCAGGCCCAATGGCCAGTGGGATCAGCACCATCACTGATAAAATGTAACCGAGTGCAGCACCGAGGCCGCCGCCTTGTCTTCGGGCTAGTGCGATGTCGCGAGAGATGAGGGCCAGCGCTTGTTGCAACATTATGCAGGCCTACCGAGTTGAATTTTCTGCGTCGCTTTCAAACCAAGTTCAGTGTGAGTTGCAGCAATCACAATGCCACCCGTTTCTAAATGCTCTTGGATTTGGTTTTGCAGGGCCAGCAATGATGCAGAATCGAGACCAACAGTTGGCTCATCCAACAGCCAGATAGGGCGATAAGCAGTGACAAGACGTGTTAGAGCGAGCCGACGCTTTTGACCGGAAGATAAGAGCAAAGTTTGATCATTAGCAAGTGAATCAAGATTAAAAGCAGAAAAAGCATTTCTGCTTTTGGGGCCCCCTAAAAATTTTCTCCAAAATTCCAAGTTCTCGCGAACTGTCAATGCTGGTTTACTAGCTTCGGCATGGCCGATGTAATGGCATTGTTCAGCAAGCGTCGATTCCTGGTCACCACCCTCCAAAGTCAACTCACCACTCGACGTGGAATTCAACCCTGCCAGCAATCGCAATAATGATGATTTACCCGCGCCATTAGCGCCACGCAACTCTGCCAGTTCGCCAGCATTTAATTCAAAACTCAGATCTTGGAAGACTAATCTACCACCACGTTCACAGCTCAAATTATCGGCTTTGAGCCGCAAACGCGTTGACATCAATCAAACCATATATTGTCCGCCATTGGCGGTGAGTGTCGATCCCGTAATAAAGCTTGCTTCATCAGCTGCAAGAAAAGCCACGCAGCGCGCAATCTCAGCTGGTTCACCCAAACGACCAACGGGGATCAATGGTAAAATTCGTTTTTCACGGACTTCCTGTGGCACTGCCATCACCATCTCAGTTGCAATATAGCCGGGACAAATCGCGTTGACGGTAATACCTTTGGCAGCACCCTCTTGGGCCAACGATTTCACAAAACCAATCTCGCCAGCTTTGGCTGCTGCATAATTAGCCTGACCCATTTGGCCTTTTTGACCATTAATCGAGGAGATACAAATGATGCGGCCAAAATTACGGTCACGCATGCCGCTCCAAATTGGTTGTGTCATGTTGAACAATGAGTTGAGATTGGTATTCATAACCTCTTGCCATTGTTGAGGCGTCATTTTGTGGAACATCGCATCTCGGGTGATGCCTGCATTATTGACCAGAATATCAACAGCACCAACATCGGCTTCAATTTGTTTAAGCGTGGCAACGCAGGTGTCGTAAGTTGAAACATCGCACTTATAAACGTGGATGCCTGTTTCGGCTTTGAAGGTCGCAGCAGCAGTATCGTTGCCTGCATAAATAGCTGCCACCTTGCAACCCATGGCTTTCAGTGTTTTTGAAATCTCCGCTCCAATACCGCGGGTGCCGCCCGTTATGACTGCTACACGTGCCATTTTATTCTCCTGTTACATTATCTCTCTAA
>JAYVPZ010000117.1:0-2433 GCA_043757105.1 Aestuariivirga sp.
GAGACGTGTTCGCATTCGTCTGACAGCACCATCTTGGGTGCTACTTTGATATTTACCTCTAGGGCTTGCTCTGCTGGTGCGTCACCTTCATGACCGAGCCTTACACGAGTGCGGGATTTAAAGGTTGAAGGCTGGTTTGATCATCGGTGCGAGGGCTATTTGGTGCCACGATCGATAGAAAGCTTTCGGGCGTCTGCAAATCTATGCCGACATCTGATTTTGCCCAAGTAATTCCAATTAACTTGGCACTTGCAAGGTGCCCAGACAATCTGCGCAACACATAATTGTGCTTGGCTTCACTGGGTGAAACTAAATAACAAAGGCAAACTGTCTTGGTATCCGTAGCATCAATCTGGGGAAATTTGCCAGGGGCTATTGCATCTTGGCCCAACATCAAATGCGGCACTGCTTTCAACTTCAAAAGTGCCGAGAAAGCTAAAGTGGCGGCAAAGTTTAAGACGCCGGGCGGTGAAATCAAAACAAACGCTGTCGACTGATCCAAATCCTCTTTAGCGTCCGGCATCAAATCATCAAGCATTTCCGAAAACGAATTGACAACCAATGTTTGGCGTTCAAGAGTCAATACTCCCCGCAACTGATCATTATTAGCCAGTAGCAGGCTTGGAATTGCAACGTCAGTCATGAACATATCAAGGCGTTTATCCTTGACATAACTATCAGCCAGCTCCGATGCCTCAATGGGGTCGGAGGCCAGCAAGCGTTGGTATAGGGCGTGATCTGGAGTAAGCGCTGATTCATTTCCGAGCAGCACCTCAAGGAAATCCATGGATTCAATATTGCGGCCAACCACCAACAAGCCAATGGTCATTGGTGTTGCAATGATCAAACCAATGGGCCCCCAAAGTGCTGTCCAAAAGGCGGCCGACGCAACGACGGCAACGGGCGAAAGCCCGGTCATTTTACCAAACAACAGCGGCTCGATAAATTGGCCTATTGCGATTTCGATCGTAATTAAGACACCTGCTGTCACAAAGGCAAGATACCAACCTTCCCCAATAGCCGCAGCGATAATGACTGGCAGAATAAACGCCATCATGGAGCCGATGTAAGGCACAAAGCGTAACGCGAAAGTAAGAACACCCCACAATATCGCGCCAGGTATACCGATAATGGCCAGCGCAATTCCCACCAACACACCAGTGCTGGCATTCATAAATATTTGTGTCAAAAATAATTTACTTAATCTCACGCCTGCTTCATCGAGCGCTACTGTTGTGCGGTTTAAGTCAGTTGTGCCGATCAAACGGATGAGCCTGCTTCTCAAGTCTTCCTTATTGAAGAGGAAAAGCACCACCATCAATATCACGATACCCAATTGGGTTAATGGGTGGATCAATACACTGACAACAGAAATAATAGGATCAAGTGGGCCGAAGCTGTTTTGTCGCAACTCCACAGGAATAGGCTTTGGTGAGATGATTTCAGTTGGCCCGTTCTTGTCAGTTTGTTGCAGCTCGGTGCGCAAATCTTGCAAAACATTGGCGGCTTTTTCAACAGTAGTTCCCCCCGACGTGACCAATTTCAGACTTTGTGCTTTTTGCCGCAAATTACTCTCATATCGCGGAAGCTCGGCTGCTAAATTGGTCAACGCTGTAGCCACAATAGTGGTGATCCCGATTAAAACTGCAAACGCTATGAAGACGACAAAGACGATTGAAACAGATTTCGGGAGTCGGAATTTTTGCAAGGCGCGAATACAGGGTGCCAAAAGGAATGAGAGCAGCAATGCAAAGACAATAGGAATAAGAATTTCCTGACCGTAAAATAATATTGCGCAAATTGCCAAAAAGATCACAAGGCAGTTCAAAAGATGTTGCGTGTTCGTCGGCTTAAACAGATCTTCTCTAAAGATTTTTGCGGGCAGTGGTCTCATAATCACACTCCTGTTCATAAAATTGCGAAGTGGATATTAGCATCCACTAGGGCGCCGGGTTGGCGCCAAGTAAGGTAATGGTGGGTTCAACAGGTCAGCGCAGCGACGGTTTTCAATTTATCAGCAGGTGTCAAGAAGCCAAGAGTTTTCTGTGGCGGAGTATTAAGATTGAGAGCCACGCGATCGAGACCATCTTGGTCGTAATACCAAACCTCATAAATTATGACTTGAAGTCGCCCATTCTCGATGACCGATTGATGTGATGCGACTTGGATCGGCGATGAGGTTGTTCCAGGCGATGCAGCAGGCCTCTCGGATGGAGGCTCTGTCCAGGGAACGCCACTTGAGCCGATGCGGATGTAACTAGCCTCTGGTCATGACCCAGCGCACCGCGTTCCGTTACTTCAAGACCTCGCCCGAAATCATCCGCCTGGCTGTGATGATGTATATCCGGTTCCCGCTGTCGCTGCGAAACGTCGAGGACCTTCTGCACGAGCGCGGCATCGACATCTGCCACGAGACGGTGCGGTTCTGGTGGC
>JAYVPZ010000118.1:0-9420 GCA_043757105.1 Aestuariivirga sp.
CCAGCCACAATATGCTCGCGACCCCTAACTTCAAAATTGATATTACAAATTACGCGCAGCAGCCAAAGCGAAGTTCTTGCCCAAAATTGAAGAGCACGGATCGCCCACATGCGCGGGCAAAGCAACAACCATGAACCCATCACTAAAAAGAGCACAAGATTCATATAGAAAATGATGTTGAAAACAATTGAACGTAAAACAATCATGGTGCTGTTTGCAACATGTGGGTCAGGGTGATATGAGCTGTCACCAAGGCAATCAGTGTTGCAATAATCGGCACGGCGAGAACGGCAATCAAGGTTAAAGTTACATCCTCATGTGGGGCAAAGAGCAAGCTAAAGCTTGCCGCTGCAACACCACTGTCCGCGGCCCCTCCAGATGAACCTAAAGCTAAAAAAGTGACGGCTGCCAAGACAATACCTGCACACCCCGCAACCATGCCCGTCACAAAAAATCGCTTTCCAATTTGCCTTGCGATGAACCCATTTTTGGCACCCACCAGACGTAGCACGTCAACCACTTCACGATTGGCATCAAGGGCAGCACGTGCTGCAAAAATCACCATGGCCACAGCCGAGCCGCAAATCAGCGCCAATATCCACCAAGATAAAAGTGTCAGACTATGAGCCGTGCGCGCCAATTCAGCTTCCCAGCGGCGATGTGTATCAAGACTAGCGCCTTTGATATTCGCAGCAAGGATTTTTTCCAGACTGACAAAATCTGGTGGATTTGTTTCATTTATGGTTACGCGGATTAGTCGCGGAATCGGCAAATCATCAAGATTGGCTTTGCCAAGCCATGGCTCCAATAGCTTTAGACTTGCATTACGATTCAAAGGCTCAACCGAGACGACGCCTTTGGTGCTTTCCAAGAGTGCCGCTGCTTTTTGCAATTCGACCTCCATATCTACACTGCTAATCTGGCGAAGCTGAACGGTCACCTCTTGAGAAATGCCACGGGTCCAATCATCCACAGCGCGGTTGATCAATATCAACGCACCTATGGCCAGACAAGCCAGATAGCACATCACTGTCATCGTCACTGTCATGGTGCGTAGTGAAGCAACACCCGATGGAATAATAGCCGCAGGCTTGGTGATCACATCATCCATCACGCCGCCTCGTCTTTCAGCGTTCCATTTTCCAACCGAAGCAGCGAACCTTTGGCTTGCCTGATCAGTTGCAAATCATGTGTAGCCAAAAACACAGTTGTGCCAAGGCGGTTCAGTTCTTGAAATAGATGCAGCAAACGTTTAGCCAAAACTGGATCAACGTTTCCAGTTGGTTCATCTGCGAGAAGGATCTCTGGCTTTGAAACAACGGCTCTGGCAATTGCCGCGCGTTGTTTTTCTCCACCTGATAGAATTTCAGGGTGGGCATGGGCTTGGTCTTTAAGGCCCACCCAGTCCAACAAATCCATCACATCTTTGCGATATTCATTAGGCTTCTGGCCAATCACACGGAGTGGCAAGGCCACATTTTCAAATGTTGTCAAATGATCGAGAAGTCTGAAATCTTGAAATACCACGCCAATCCGCCTGCGCAAAAGCGGAAGTTCTCGTACTGGTAAAGTGGATATGTCACGATCAAAAATCGACACGAGACCCTTGCTCGGTTTCAATGCCATGAACAGCAGACGCAGCAGTGATGACTTTCCAGCCCCCGAAGGGCCAGTTAAAAACCGCATGTCACCCTGTTCCATCTTGAAGCTCACATCCCTCAAAATTTGCGGCCCATCAGCATAACGCAGGCCAACGCCTTGCAACTCAATCAATCTTCGTTCTCCACTTGGCCTAACCTGATACCGTTCAGGGTCTTAACCGCGCATTAACCACGTTTGCTGTTAGCCTGTCTCAGAACAATCTGGCCTTTTTGCGGGGCCCCCGAATCGTTAGGTCTAACCCATAAAATGATAGTCAGCTGTCCGTCTTGCGCAACCCGCTACGAAATTGGTGAAAACGCCCATGGCCATTCACCTTTCACTGTGTCATGCCGCAGTTGCGGGCACCGCTGGAAAGAGCTTCCGGTGATTGATGTTGTTGACCTGCCAAGCCGGGCAGTGGCACGCGTCGTTGACCACCGCGACGAACCTGAGTTTGATGTGCAGCGCTTGGTTGAGGCTGCCAAATCAGCTCAAGATGGTTTTACCCTTCAGCGCCGTCAAAAATGGAAACGCGTTAGTGGCTGGGCGTCGCTGGCATTGTTTGCTTTGGTACCGTTTATTTCAGCGGCGTTGCTTCCTGAAACAGTTGTCATGGCAGCACCAACCACGATCAAGGTCTATGAAAAGCTTGGCTACAACGTCAATATCTATGGCTTAGACATTCGTCATATAGAGCAACAAAATACGGTTGTTGATGGCGCACATGTTTTGATGATCAAGGGCGAGATTAGTAATTCAACAGATTCGGTTCGTAAAATTCCGTCCTTGCGCTTTGCTTTGCATGCTGGTGACAATAATGAAATTTACACGTGGACTCTGGATACGGCGTCCAGACCTTTAAGGCCCGGCGAAACCACCAGCTTCACCACTCGTGTTGCGTCACCTCCGGAACTTGCGAAGAACTTGAAAATTCGCTTTGCACATTTAGATGAAATCGGCTCAAACGCTAAGCCATGAGCAGTATCACAATTGACGGACACCGCATCGATGTCCTTTTCTCCGAAGCCCAGATTGCGGAACGCATCGTGGCATTGGCCCATGAAATCGCAGCCATCAAGCCGCATAGGCTTTTGGTTGTTCCAGTTCTAAAAGGCAGTTTTATTTTTGCTGCTGATTTGATCCGTGCCATGCACCATGCAGGCCTATCGCCTGAAGTTGATTTTATGATTTTGGCCAGTTACCGCGCGGCGCAAACATCTTCCGGCCAAGTTGATATTTTGCGCGATATTGAATCCATTGTCGAAGACCGCGATGTCTTGTTGGTCGATGATATTCTCGAATCAGGCCGCACTTTGGCCTATGCGAAAGACTTGCTTTCAGCACGTGGTGCTAAATCCGTAAAATCGGCTGTTTTACTTTTTAAACCCGGTCATCTTGCGGCCAGCATCAAGGCTGATTTTTGTGGCTTTGATTGTCCTGATCGGTTTGTGGTGGGGTATGGCATGGATATGGCGCATCAATTCCGCGAGCTGCCTTTCGTTGGCCATATCGTAAAATAATTACCGGGTTTTTCCAGGCACCCACAGCACATCACCTGAACCCGCCTTAAAATTCACCCATCGGCTGGCAACGAAGAAGAAATCAGACAGGCGGTTGATATAGGCGATTGCGCCCTCGCTCACATGTTCGCCTTCGATGGATTTGAGTTCCACAACTAATCTCTCAGCCCGGCGGCAGACGGTGCGACACACATGAAGTTGCGCTGCTGCAGCATGGCCGGCTGGTAAAACAAAAGAGCGCAGAGGTGAAAGTTCTGCATTGAGTTCATCGATTTCAGTTTCGATCCGCTCATATTGTTTTGGCAAAATGCGCAAAGGTTCGAATTCAAATTTTTCACCACGATCCGGCACACAGAGATCGGCTCCCATATCGAAGAGTTCATTTTGAATGCGGGCTAACATCGCGTCGAGTTTTGGCATATCTGTGAGGTGTAACCGCGCCACACCTATTGTGGCGTTGGTTTCATCCACTGTGCCATAAGCCGAAATGCGGATGTGGGCTTTGGACAAGCGTTCGCCTGTTCCCAATGCAGTTTCACCAGCATCGCCGGTTCTTGTGTAAATTCGATTTAAAACAACCATGGGTCTTTATCACTCATTTCTCAAATAGAAGGAAGGCTTGGCAGAAAGGGCGCGCGCTGTGACGCTGAGACCCGCGGCGATGGTTAGCACCATGGCAACGAGAGCTGTGAAGATTGCGGTTGATGGCGAAAAGCTCCACGGCATTTCCAAGATGTAATAGGCCAAGAACCAAGAGCCGATCGAGCCAACGACGATGCCGAATACGGCAGCGACCAAACCGAGCAATGCGTATTCAATTGTAAACGCACCCAGTAATTGACGGCGGGTTGCGCCATACGTTTTCAGAACAACAGCTTCATAGCTTCGTGATGAAAGTCCAGCAGCAAGTGCTCCTGCTAAAACCAATATTCCAGTCAGCAAAGTAATGATATTTGCACCGCGCACGGCGGTCAGCATTTTACCAAGCAGATCACCAACAGTGGCCAAAGCATCTTTCACCCGAATGGCGGTGACTGCGGGGTAGGCGGCGGCCATGGTGTTTAATAGTTTGCCTTCATCACCACCCTTCATTTCGACGGTGACGATTTCAGCATGGGGGGCGGCCTTCAAAGTGCCGGGCGTAAACACCAGTACAAAATTGATCCCCATGGCCCGCCAATTGACGGTGCGCAAATTTGCTATTTGCGCTTCAACTTCACGGCCCAAAATATTGACGGTGATCTTGTCACCGATTTTAAGATCGAGGCCTTCGGCAATATCTTGTGTCATTGATACGAGGTTTGGGCCTGCATAATCCTTGGCCCACCACTGGCCTTCAACTAAAGTGGAGCCCTTTGGCAGTTCATCCGCGTAGGTAAGGCCACGGTCACCCTTTAAAGCCCAAGACGCATCAGAATTTGGCTTGACCTGTTCAGCGGGAACGCCCTTCACTTTGGTGATGCGGCCTCGGAGCATCGGCGCGTTGGTCATGTTGGTCACACCGTCTTGGGTTTTAAGTTTCGTAGTGAATTCATCCAATGATGTGTTGGGAACATCAATGAAGAAAAAAGCAGGCGCGCGGTCTGGGATACTGGATTTGAGTTCATTGCTGAGGGTCTGGTCGGTTAGTGCCAAAGTCACAAATAATGTGAGGCCCAATCCAAGCGCCATGATGACTGAGCGCGATGTTGCACCAGGTTTGTAAAGACTTAAAACAGCTTGGCGCAATAATAGATTTTTAGGACGTGGCAGAAGGCTGGCACCCTTTACGATTAAAGATGAAAGTGCTGCTAGGGCAACAAAACTTGCAGCAAGGCCGCCGAGATAACCTGCGGTAACTTTGGGGTCTTCGAAGCTTAGCAAAATTAGTACGGCAGCAACGCCAAGAATCCCGAACGACGCTGTTGCATAGCGCCAGTTTATTTTGCCAGCCTGCTCCATGCTGTGCGAGCGGAACAGGGCCGCACCTTGAATGTTGGCGATGCGGGATAATGGCCACAGGGAAAAGGCGAGGGTGATCAAAAGTCCGAGCACAGCCGCAAAGCCAAGTGGCTCCCACATGATGCGTGTTGAAATAGGTAAGGGCAATATATTTCCGAATATCGCTTGGACGGCGAAGGGCGTTGCAGCGCCTGCGCAAAGTGCAATGGCAATGCCGAGCAAACTGACAGCAATAATTTCGGTGAGGCTGATCCCCACCACATCACGGTTTGGGAGACCTAAGCATTTCAGCGTGGCAATTGCGTCGCGCCTGCGATTGACGAAAGCCGACACGGCATTGGCAATCCCTGCGCCACCAATCACGAGTGCGGCCACACTCACCAGTGTCATGAAATATCCAAGCTTGCCTACAAATTCATCTGCCCCTTGTGCGGCTTTATCGGTGGTGCGGGTGCGCCAGCCCGCTTCGGGAAATTTGATCTTTGCTTCTTCGGTGACGGTTTTACCAGCATTCAGATTGCTTTCCCCGTTGAGCTTCACATGGTAATTATAAGTCACCAATGAACCTGGTTGGATGAGGCCTGTGGATTGCATGGCTTCATTGCTCACCATTAGACGTGGGCCAAAGATAATGCCATTGGCGAGGCGGTCAGGCTCTTCATTAATGGTGGCGCGGATGGTGACGGTGGCTTGGCCAAGTTTCAGCGAGTCTCCAACTTTGATATTCAAACGTTGCAAAAGGAGTGGATCAACAGCCACTCCGAATGTTCCGTTTGCCGATGAAAACGTGTCGCTCTTCACGGGGGATAATTTCAACGTACCATAAAGCGGATAGGCTTGATCAATCGCTTTGATCTCAACCAATGTCGAAGAACCATTACTTTGCGCCATAGCGCGCATAGATGAGAGAGCGCTCACGACACCTTTTGACTTCATGTAAGATAATTCATCTGCTTTTGCTTCGCGCTGCACGATCGAGAACTCAACATCACCGCCCAATATAATTTGGCCTTGCTCATCCAAACCCTTTTGAACAGCGCTTGCCAAAGAACCAATCATCGCAATGGCGGCAACACCGAGTGTTAAGCACGACAAAAAAATCCAAAAGCCTTTGAGTCCTGACCGCAAATTTCGAAAAGCATATTTAACCCACAAATCAAATCTCATTTTGAAGTGACCAAGCCATCACGCACTTCTAAAATGCGGTTACACCGCTTTGCCAAACCTTTGTCGTGGGTGACCAAAAGTAATGTAGCGTTTTCTTTTTCCTTCAGCTCAAACAAAAGATCAATGATGTTCGATCCAGTTTCCTGATCCAGATTGCCTGTGGGTTCATCGGCCAGTAAAATTTTAGCACCTGAGGTGACGGCACGGGCGATGGCCACACGCTGTTGTTCGCCGCCTGAAAGTTGACCCGGATAATGATCTAACCGATGGCCCAAACCGACGCGCTCTAATCCAACACGGGCACGGGCGAAGGCATCTTTAGCCCCTTTGAATTCCAAAGGCACAGCCACATTTTCAAGTGCCGTCATTGTTGGAATCAAATGAAAAGATTGAAATATGATACCGATGTTATCGCGGCGGAATTTTGCCAATTGCTCTTCTGAGCGATCATTGAGGCTTATATCGTTGACGGAAATCGAACCGGATGTAACCGCTTCTAATCCGGCAATCACCATGAGCAAAGATGTTTTGCCCGAGCCTGATGGCCCCACAATGCCAATGGCCTCGCCCGCTTTGGCGCTAACATCAACACCCCGCAGAATTTTAACTTCGCCTGCACGACTGGATAGTGTGAGATGAACATTTTTTAGATTTAGGGCTGAGGTCATGAAGGATCCAGATTAAGACTTGCCAGAACGGCCGATGCTTTCCATATTAGATAGATGAGAATAATTACTACAGTTTTTTGTGCGCTTTGGTTCATGTGGGGGCAAGCGCTTGCTGGCACAACCACTATTTTGGCGTTGGGCGATAGTTTAACCGCAGGCTACGGGCTTGATGCGGGAACGAGTTTTCCTGATAAATTGCAAGAAGCGCTCAAGGCCAAGGGCCATGATGTGACCATTATCAATGGCGGTGTTTCAGGCGACACAGCTGCGCAAGGGGCAGCACGTTTGGATTGGGCCTTAACCGATGATGTGAAAGCCGTGATCATTGAACTTGGGGCCAAT
Source organism: Aestuariivirga sp. (assembly GCA_043757105.1). GTDB lineage: Bacteria > Pseudomonadota > Alphaproteobacteria > Rhizobiales > Aestuariivirgaceae > Aestuariivirga. Next base: position 7,280 of record JAYVPZ010000118.1, read on the forward strand.
GATGCTTTGCGTGGATTGCAACCAGCCCAGACCGAGGCTTCGTTGCGGCAGATTTTGGATGCGCTGAAAAAGAAAAATTTGGCCGCATTAATTTTGGGGATGCGCGCACCGCCTAATCTGGGTGCGGATTATCAGGCGAAGTTCGACGGCATTTATCCCAAGCTTGCGGCGGAATATGGCGCAGCGCTCTATCCGTTTTATTTGGATGGTGTTGCCGCAAACACCGACCTTAATCAAGCTGACGGCATACACCCTAATGAAAAAGGGTTAGCGGTTATTGTCCCTAAAGTTTTACCCTTCGCCGAAGCTCTTTTGCCCAAGCCTTGAAATTAAGATAGATTTACCGAATCAATACGGGGGTGACCAATATGTTGCGCTTGTTCACGGGGATCGAACTTCCCACACTGGTTACTGAAGATTTGGCCATGATGCAGGGCGGTATTATGGGGGCCACGTGGATTGACCCTGAATCATTCCATATCACGCTCCGATTTATTGGCGATATTCAAGTGGGCCTCGGCCGCGAAGTGGCGCTGGCGCTGGATAGGATGGAGCTCAAACCTTTTTCGATCACGCTTAAAGGCATTGATGTGTTCGGCGGTAAAAAGCCGCATTCAATTATTGCGCATGTTGAAGAAAGCGCAGAACTTCGCCGCCTGCAACAATCTCAAGAACGGATTTGTCAAACGCTGGGCCTCGACGCAGAACCCCGCAAATTTGTGCCCCATGTGACCCTTGCACGGTTGCACAACGCTGATCCACAGGCGTTGCAGCGCTATATCGAATCACATGCGCTTTATCGCAGCACCACAATCAGAGTGGAGCGGTTTGTGCTGTTCTCATCAAGGCCTTCTCGCGGCGGCGGGCCCTATGCGGTTGAGGAAGTTTATGGGATGGTTGGCGCATGAACACAGTCCTCAGTGATACAGAAATAATGTCGCAGCTTGTGGGCTGGAGCATCGTTCAAGGCCGCTCGGCCATTACAAAGAGCTTTAAATTCAAAAACTTCGCCCAAGCTTTTGGTTTTATGGCTGAGGCCGCTTTGGTTGCTGAGAAAATGGACCATCATCCCGAATGGTTTAATGTTTATGCGCGGGTCGATGTCACATTAACCACACATTCGGCGGGTGGAGTAACCATGTTAGACATCACATTAGCCAAGGCCATGGATCAGATTACAAAAAGTTCATAAAGCAGTCTTGACGATTGGTTTTATCATCCCCATATTCGAGCAAGTTCTTAGGAGGAACATTATGGCAGATCTTCGTAATTTCCAACAATCAAGCACACAGACTGGTGCTGTTGTTGATCAAGGCCTCAGGAGCTATATGCTCCGGGTTTATAATTATATGGGTGTGGCGTTGGTGCTCACAGCACTTGCCGCTTACGCAACATTTAACATGGCCGTCGTGAACGGTGCGCTGACCCCATTTGGTGAGGCGATATTCACTGGCCCAGCGAAATGGCTTGTCATTTTGGCCCCATTGGCCTTGGTGTTCTTTATGTCATTCCGCATGCACACGTTAAGTTTGCCAGCGGCGCAAGCCACGTTCTGGATCTATGCGGCATTGGTCGGCGTTAGCTTTGGCTCACTGGGCCTCATCTACACAGGCGGCAGCATAGCCCGCGTGTTCTTGATCACGGCCTTAACATTCGGTTCGCTCAGCCTCTACGGCTATACAACAAAGCGTGACCTTTCGGGTTGGGGCTCATTCCTGTTCATGGGTTTGATCGGCATTATCATTGCTTCTTTGGTTAACTTGTTTTTCCAATCATCAGCCATGAGCTTTGCACTTTCTGTGATCAGCGTTTTAGTGTTCACAGGCCTCACCGCCTATGACACACAATCGATCAAGGAAACCTACTACGAAGGCGACGGCACAACCGTTGCTGGCCACAAGGCGATTATGGGTGCTTTGAGACTGTATCTCGACTTCATCAACCTGTTCTTGTCGTTGCTGCGTCTGTTCGGCAATCGCAACTAGGTTTTAGAAATAGAATTACAGCGCCACGGATGGAAACATCCGTGGCGTTTTTTATTCCACTAGAGCATCGGATGGTCAATTGAATCCATACCCTGCTGCGGAGAAATAGTTTGAGCATTCTTCTGGGGTGAAGAGGGTGCAGATGTTTCCAATGGC
>JAYVPZ010000119.1:0-9411 GCA_043757105.1 Aestuariivirga sp.
AACCCAACAAAGCACCCCAAGAAGGCATTCCGGCCATGATATTTCCCTTTCAATTGTAGAAATTACAATTATGGTGATTATTACGCCAAATTCAAGACATAGCAGTTGCTGCAATCCCCAATAGAATGTTAAACTTATGTCACCACAATAAGGGAACGAATTAAAATGGGTATTTCTGGACAATCATATTTGGTATCATTGTTGGCACAATTGCCAAATTTATCATGCCAGGCAAAAATGAACCTCAGGGTTTCATTATGACTGCAATTCTAGGCATCGTCGGTTCATTCGTGGGCAGCTATATTGGCCAAGCACTGAATTGGTATCCTGCAGGCGGCGGCGCAGGCTGGATTATGTCGATCGCTGGCGCAATCATCGTACTGCTGGTTTATGGCATGGTGATGAAGAATCGCGCTGCTTAACTAATCTTGCAAAAATGGGTTGCTCAGCCGCTCAATTCCGATGCGGCTGGCAGCTCCATGCCCCGGCAGAAACGTCACGTCATCGCCAAGTGGCAAAACTTTTTCCCGAATTGATTTCATCAGCGTCTCGTGGCTGCCACCCGGCAAATCCGTGCGTCCAACTGAATTTTGAAACAACACATCGCCCATCAATGCAAATTTATTTGCATCATTAAACAACACAACTGATCCCGGCGAATGCCCCGGCGCTTCAATCACACTGAACTTCAATCCCCCAACCGAAACCTCATCGCCATCTTTTAACCAGCGGTCAGGCGTTACAACCCGCGCACCAAATATCCCAAAATCCGCGCCACGTTTGGGCAAGTCATCAAGAAATGCTTTATCCCCAATATGCGGGCCTTCAACCTTAACATCTAATTTCTCTGCCAACTCCGCAGCCCCACCAGCATGATCAATATGGCCGTGGGTCAGTATAATACGTTCAACCGTCACGCCAGCCTGTTGGATCGCTGCAAGAATTTGATCAAGGTCGCCTCCGGGGTCCACCACAGCAGCCCTGTTGGTTTCATCATCAATCACCAAAGAGCAATTTTGTTGAAAAGGAGTAACCGGAATAATGAGTATCTTAAGTATGGCCATGGTGATTTGCGTCTTAGCGTCAGCACGTAAAACGCGCAACCTTGCCGTTGCCCTGCGCGCCAGCTAAGGCATGCCCATGTCAAATAAATTATCGCCTTACGGAAATCTGATCGCAGCCATCGCCACGGTAGTCAGCTGCGACATTGCCTTTGGCCTTACCTATCAATTGCTGCCACTGATCCTTGATGCTCAAGGGGTTCCAGCTTGGTTGATTGGTGTCAATGCTGCGATGGGGCCATTAGGCTTACTCATCGCTGGCCCATTCTTGCCAGTTTGGATTCACGAGTTTGGCGCAAAGCCTTTAGTCTTTGCAGCAATCATTACAATCATTCTGGTATTGCTTGGCTTTGCCCTGCATCTGCCCTTCATATTCTGGTTTCCGCTGCGCTTTTGCTTAGGCATATCGATCGGCATGTTGTTCACCGTAAGTGAAGTCTGGATTATCAATGCTTCAAACGACAACAATCGCGGGCTAGTCATGGGGCTTTACACATCTGCTCTTTCGATCAGCTTTGCAGTCGGCCCATTGATTGTTCCATACACAGGCATCGATGGTTGGTTGCCATGGGGCATTGGAATGGGTTGCGTGTCCCTAGCGGCTCTTCCATTGATGACCGTTAATGTGAGCCGCGACAGCACAGAAAAACCCCACGGCTTTCTTGAGGCATTTAGGAGAGCCCCAATTCTCTACGCAGCTATCGCCACTGCAGCCATCTTTGATAACATCATCATTTCATTTTTCACCATTTATGGCATGGGCCGTGGCCTGAGCTTAGGCGACGCCAGCGCGATGCTGGGCCTTGCAATCATAAGTGGCTCATTGTTGTTTTTTCCGCTGGGCATTCTGGGCGATAAATTTGGCCGCAGCCGTGTAATTGTGTTTTGCGTAGGCTTCACGATCCTCAACGCCGCGTCGCTAAACGTTTTGATCACAACACCATTTGCATTGGTCCACTCGATCATACTCATAACTGCGGCGTTCGGCATTTATGTCTTAAGCCTTGCCATCGTTGGCGATGTGTTCAAAGGCCCCGACGTTGTGGCGGGATCTGCTGGCGTTGCTGCAATGTGGGGCCTTGGCGGACTTGTCGGCCCGCCTGCAGCAGGGATTGCAATTGACACCTTCGGTTACAATGCTTTGCCCCTAACCATCATGGTGCTTTATGGGCTTTTGTTTGCCGCTCTTATGTTAAACCGCGGCAAGCTTGTGCGCCAAACTGAGATTGACAAATCATGACAACAGACACTTCCCCCCTTCTCACTATTCGTGATTTTTTGCGCTATGCCATGACGCGTTTCCGTTCTGCTGGATTGGCTCACGGCCATGGCGCAACCAATGCGCTCGATGAAGCGGCATTCATCATTCTTGAATCATTGCAGCTGCCCGTCGATGACATCAATCCATGGCTTGATGCCAAGCTGCTTGAATCCGAAAGAGCGATGCTTGCAAAATTGATTGATGACCGCATCACCACGCGCAAACCCGCAGCGTATTTGTTGAAGCGCACCTATATGCACGGCGTTCCATTCTATGTTGATGAGCGCGTGATTATTCCGCGCTCTTACATTGGCGAAATGTTGGTGAAAGGCTTATTCGATGAAGCAGGTTTGGGCTTTGATTTGAAGCCTGAAAATGTGTCGTCAGTTCTCGACCTCTGCACTGGTTCTGGGTGCCTTGCGATATTAGCAGCACAGGTTTTTCACAACGCTACAATCAACGCCGCTGATCTTTCAAGCGATGCCTTAGACGTTGCCCGTATCAATCTGAAAGAACATGATTTATCGGATCAGATTTTGTTGCATCAAGGCAACTTATTTGAAGCGGTTAAAGATCAAAAATTTGATCTCATCATAACCAATCCACCTTATGTGGCCAAAGCCGAAGTTGATGCCTTCCCACCGGAATATGCGCATGAACCGATGATGGCCCATTTGGGTGGCGAAGATGGTTTTGAGCTGGTGCGCGAAATTATCAACCACGCGCCAAAACATCTAAACACAGGCGGTGGCCTGCTTTGCGAAATTGGCATTGGCCGTGAAATATTAGAAGCTGAATTTCCGAAACTAAATTTCTTCTGGCTTGATTCAGAAGAGTCAGAAGGCGAAGTTTTCTTCCTTAAGTTTTAAGGCCGGAAACCTTCTTGAAGTTCTCATACATCGCGCGCGTGTTGCGTGCCATCTCCGGCATCAGCAGATAGCATTCGGCTTTCAACTTATCATAGCCATCAGTGCCCAACTCGCGTTCTAACGCATTCCGGTATCCCGGCAGCGAAGACCAAGTGGCCACCGTTTGCGGGCTAAACTCGCAATGGAACTGAGTGCTCAAAGCATGATTATCAATTGCCAAGGATTGCACTGCAGCCAATGGTGATGTTGCCAAAACCTTTGCCCCCTGTGGCGCTCGCTTAACTTCTGCATGGTGCCATTGCATCACGGTTTGTGTTTCCGGCAAACCTACAAAAAACCGATGTGCCCTACCCTCATCTGAAACCGAAACTTCAAACACACCAACTTCCTGTTTATCAGCGGGCGCAACCTCGCCACCCAAAGCTGTCGCCAAAAGCTGATGTCCCAAACACACACCCAGATAAGGCTTCGCCTTATCCCAAACCCATTCACGAATGGCCGCTTTTTCTTCAGCAAGATAAGGAAATTGCTCTTCCTGCCACGTGTCCTGCGCCCCGCCCAACACAAACATCACATCATACTTCTCAAATGATGGGATCGCTTGCCCGTCAAACACCCGCACAAAATCTGGAATGATTCCATCTTCAGCAAAATAATCCAGAAATCGCCCTGGGTGATCATGATCCATATGTTGAAGTACTAAAGCGCGCTTCATAGCAGTTGCAGATTAATTGCTTGAGGGCCTCGCCCCCGCGCATCATCTTCCGTTGCGTAGGTTATTATCATGCCCTCATCAAGGTAAGGAACACCTGCCCGTTGCACGGCTGAAACATGTAAAAATACATCGCGTCCACCGCTATCAGGCGTCACAAAGCCAAAGCCACGTTCTTTGTCGAAGAATTTAATTTTGCCGCTAAAGCGTTTATCGGGTGGAATGGCATTCATGTAGTCAGTTAGCGCGACACGCCAAACAAAATCAACTGGTGCTATTCAAGCGGCCAAAAATTGCATCTAGCTTTAATAACAATGCGGGGTCGCGCTTTTCCGGTGCAGTCATAATTGCAAACTCCAGCGCACAGTCAGCCCCCACTTTGCAGGGCGTGTGTTCACGCGGCATGTCTTTTGCTAGTCGTAACACAAAGCGCTTTGCCAGTCCAACATTCGCCTTCATCACCTGAACAACTTGCGCCACATCTACGGCATCATGGTGCGGATGCCACGCATCGAAATCTGTCACCATCGCCACATTGGCATAACAAATCTCGGCTTCACGTGCGAGCTTAGCTTCCGGCATCGCCGTCATCCCAATCAAACTTGCACCCCACGACCGATGTAGTTCAGACTCAGCCAAAGTTGAAAACTGCGGCCCTTCCATCACCACCAAAGTGCCACCACGCCGATAAGAAATGGCCTCAACCTGCAAAGCCTGTTCAGCTGCATCAAGTAAATGCGGCGAAACCGGATGGCCAAATGGCACATGCGCCACGCATCCCGTGCCAAAGAATGAGTTTTCGCGTTTGAACGTCTTATCAATAAACTGATCAACCAACACAAATGTGCCCGGAGGCAATTCGGCTTTTAGCGACCCAACAGCCGAAAGCGAAACCAAATCCGTCACCCCTGCCCGCTTCAAGCAATCAATATTTGCTCGGTAATTGATCGTACTGGGCGAAAAAACATGCCCCCGCCCATGGCGCGGTAGAAACACAACAGGAAGTCCATCAATCTCGCCAAAGCGCAGCTCATCGGAAGCATCACCCCAAGGACTAGACACACGCTCCCATCGCGCATTCTCCATCGGCACATCATAGACTCCCGAACCGCCTATTATACCAAGGATAGTTTTGGTCATATTCGATCTTCAATTTTAATCGAGGTGATCTGGGTGGGGTGGGGGTGGGGTTGACATACCCGTAAGTCGGCCCTAACTTCGAAACTTAAGTAAATCAAGGAGTATGTCGTCATGGGCACGCTTTTAAACAATGATGATGTGATCTGGCTAAAAAATATGAAAAGTGATCAGAGCACGATAGCATTGCTTCGGCAGATTCCTGCAAGCACTAAATTGAAGTTGGAAATCGAGGGTTATCGCGGCGATTGGGAACGCATGGCCGACGGCAAGGATGGCAGGCCGACTCTGGGTCTCAGGCCAACCGGCAAAACGATTGAATTTTGGAAATCAATGAAAGCGCGACGTGGCGACCACCTTGAGTTCAAAATTGTGGATCCGCGCGATAGCTATTTGTCTGATGTTCAGAAAACTCTGAGTGAATGGGATTCCGAAGAAGACGAGAAAGCTTTTAATGATTTGTGATCATTGGCAAGTCGTGGCCGTGCCATTTCCATTTATGGAGAGACTCGCCGTAAAAAGACGCCCAGCCCTAATCATTTCGACAAAAGAATTCAATGCCGTTAACGACCACAGCGTTATGGCGATGATTACGACAGCAATGCTCGAAACTTGGCCAAGCGACTATGCCTTGGCAAAATCTCGTGAAGCGGGTCTCAAAGTGGATTGCTACGTTCGTTGGAAGGTCTTTACCCTACCAAATTCAATTATCATCAAGAAAATTGGTGAGCTGGCTGATGAAGACCGTGAAACACTTACAATAAAGGCCCGCACGACCTTCATACGAGCCTAAACTTGACATGTCCTTGTTTCAATGTTCGACTTTAGCCCAAGTCTTCTTCTTCACAAAATACATCAAACCAGCCAGAATTGCCAAATAGATTAGCACTTCAAAACCAGTTTGCTTACGCTCTTCCATTTTTGGTTCAGCTGACCAGCTCAGAAACGCAGCCACGTCTTTCGCCATATCATCTACAGTATTTGGCGCACCATCATCAAACGTCACCAGGCCATCGGCCAATGGCGGCGGCATTGAAATGAAGGGGCCAGCTTGAAAGTAAGGGTTGTAATATTTGCCGTCTGGCTTTTCCTTTGCCATTTCAGCAGAGGGTTCTTCATATCCAGTCAACAAAGAATACACATATTGTGGGCCGCCAATTCCATTCCACAATTGATTAAATGTACCATGCCATCCTTCGCGCGCCTTGGTGATCAAAGACAGATCAGGAGGTGCTGCACCATTAGCCGCCACAGCAGCCTCTATGTTTGCATATGGCGATGGGAAACGGTCTGAGGGTTGGCCAGCACGGTCAACGATCTCACCACTGCTGTTTGGATCAGCCGGCACTTTATAAGTTGCTGCGAGCGCTTTTACTTGTTCTTCAGTAAAGCTAGGCCCACCGCGATCTGCCAAATTGCGGAAACTTAATAAATTCATCGAATGGCAGTTCGAGCAAACTTCTTTGTAAACCTTATAACCGCGCTGCAATTGCGCACGGTCAAACTTGCCGAATGGCCCTTCAAACGAGAAGTTGATACCCTTGGCAGGCAATGCGCCTTCTTCTGCCATGGCTACGCTGCCAAACAAAGCAAAGCTAGCGATCAGGAGTGTTGCAAGTTTTTTCATAATGTTCTCCAGATCACTCAGCAGGTGCCAACATCGGCCGCTTCCGCGCCAAGACGTCATCAGATATTGATGCAGGCATTGGATTTGGCGTTTCTAACAATCCGAGTAACGGCAATATAATAATGAAGTGAGCGAAATAATAAGCCGTCAAAATCCGACCCCAAATCACATAAGAACCTTCTGGCGGTTTAGCGCCAATAAATCCAAGAGCCACACACACGATTGCGAACACAATAAAGAAGCCTTTGAAGATCGGTCGGTAATTGCCAGAACGCACTTTCGATGTATCAAGCCAAGGCAAAGCCAGCAAGATCAAGATTGAAGAGAACATCGCAATCACACCCAGCAACTTATCAGGCACCGAGCGCAAGATCGCGTAGAATGGCAAATAATACCACTCAGGCTTAATATGTGCAGGAGTAACAAGCGGATTGGCCGGAACATAATTCACTGCATCGCCCATATAGTTCGGGCCATAAAACACGAACAATGCATAGAACATCAGGAACACAACAATCGCAAAGCCATCCTTCATCGTGTAATAGGGATGGAACGGAACAGTATCCTGCGGTCCTTTAATGTTGATACCCGTTGGGTTCGTGTTGCCCGGAACATGCAGCGCCCAAATATGAAGCGCCACTAAGCCAGCCAAAACGAACGGCAAAAGATAATGCAGTGAAAAGAAGCGGTTCAAAGTTGGGTTATCAACCGAATAGCCGCCCCACAACCAAGTCGTCACTGAATCACCAACAAATGGAATAGCCGAGAACAGATTTGTTATAACCTTCGCACCCCAAAAGCTCATTTGGCCCCAAGGCAATACATAGCCCATGAATGCTGTGGCCATCATCACGAGATAAATGATCACACCGATCATCCACAAAACTTCGCGTGGCGCTTTGTAAGAACCATAATACATGCCGCGGAACATATGAATGTAAACGGCGATAAAGAACATCGATGCACCATTCATGTGCATATAACGCAACAACCAACCATAGTTCACATCGCGCATGATGTGTTCAACCGAGTTGAACGCCAAATCTGTTTGCGGCGTGTAATGCATGACCAAAACAATACCGGTGATAATTTGAACGACTAACATGACCGCGAGAATGCCGCCGAAGGTGTAAAAATAATTCAAATTCTTTGGTGTCGGAAAATCCAACATATGGTCTTTGGCGAATGCCACAATCGGCAAGCGCTCATGGAACCATTTTCCAACAGCTGACGTAGGTTGATATTTTGAAGGTCCGCTCATAATAAATTCCCGAAATTAGCCGACGATGATTTTTGTGTCTGAAAGATATTTGTAAGGTGGCACTGGCAAATTTTCTGGCGCTGGGCCTTTGCGAATGCGGCCTGCCGTATCATATTGCGAACCGTGGCAAGGGCAGAACCAGCCGCCTGTTTTAACTGCACCCTCAACCACAGCAAATTCGCGCGATGCATTATTGCCGTCGGGCACGCAACCCAAATGGGTGCAAACGCCAAGCATAACTAAAAACTGTTCTTTGCCGCCAACAACGCGGTTGCCATCGCTTGCATCATCACTGTCTTTTACATTGGCATTGCGAGCTGCTGGGTCTTTCAAATCTTCCAACTTCACAGCTTTCGCATCATCGATTTCGGCCTTGGTGCGGTGTCGCACTATCAAAGGGTTGCCGCGCCATTTAATCGTGACTGCTTGTCCTTCAGTAATTGGCGCAAGATCAACTTCAACCGAAGCCAAAGCTAAGACGGACGCATCAGGGTTCATTTGATTGATGAATGGCCAAGCCACCAATGCGCCGCCCACTGCGGCCACTGCGCCAGTAGCGACCATCAAAAAGTCGCGCCGATTTACATGTGCATCGTCTGCTGTGGCCACTTTGCTAAATCCTTCGTCTTTAAAAATGCTCATGGCCAATTATGGCCAACCCGCCTCAGAATGCTGGGTTTTTGACACCGCGCAACGCATAAGTCTAGCCATAGGATGTCGCAGATGCACAGCTTCTATCACCCCGCCCAAAAAACCCTTAAAACAAAGGAATCATGATCGAAATCGCACTTTACCAACCTGATATTGCGCCCAATGCGGCAACAATAGCGCGGCTTTGCGCCTGTTTTGGACTTAAACTCACAATCATCGAGCCAGCAGGCTTTGTTTACAGTGATTCTAGCTTCAGACGGGCTGGCATGGATTATTTGAAAGACGTCGTTTTGGAACGATCTCCTTCATGGGAAGACTTCCATCTTAAAACCTCAAATCAAAGGATCGTGCTGCTAACAACCAAGGCCATACAAACGCATATCAGCTTCAAATTTGAAAAAACCGATATTCTGTTGCTGGGCCGCGAAAGTGCGGGCGTTCCTGACTATGTTCATGAAACGGTTCAAAACCGTATTCGCATTCCCATGCAGCCCGGCATGCGCTCCCTAAACATAGCAATCGCCGCTGGCCTCGTTACTGGTGAAGCACTGCGGCAATTAAATGGTTTTGCTTATTGAGCGACCCGCACCTGCGCGAGTGTAGACGCGATTGCATCGAACGCCGCTGTGAGAGCTGCATCATTAGCTGCCGCATAAGCCTGCGACGGAGAAGATGCGCATGCTGACAGAAGCGCAACAGAAGATGGTTTAGTCACTTTAAATCCCACCGTATAAACGCTAATGCCTTGTGCCTTGATGTTGTTACAAAGCTCAGCCGTTTTGGCATCAGCCACCGCGGAATCATTTCCGTCATGTCGTGGGTAAGTCGCTGA
>JAYVPZ010000120.1:0-2423 GCA_043757105.1 Aestuariivirga sp.
TCTGATACTGACGAATCATTATTCCGCGAAGTGGACGAAGAGGTCCGCCAAGATGAATATAAAAAAATCTGGGATCGTTATGGAAAGCATTTCACGACACTGGCTATTTTGGCTGTGGTGGGCGTGGCTGCGTTTCAAGGCTGGCGCTATTATCAGGTGAAACAAGCTGAAGATGCGGGTGCGGTTTATTTTGCGGCGTTGAAGAAAGCGGGTGATGGCAAGATTGATGATGCATTGTCTGCATTGGCCGCTGTGAACCATCCAGGTTTTGGTCAGTTAGCGGCGCTTCAAAGTGCAGCACTCTTGGCCAAAAAGGGTGACGCCGAAAAAGCTGTTGCCGCTTATGATGCCTTTGCAGCGAATGCCACCAATGATCCAGCGCTTACTGATCTGGCGCGGATCAAGGCTGGCTATATTCTCGTTGATACAGCAACGCCTGATCAACTGCTGCCGCGACTTGGAAAATTTGACAAGGATGGCGCGGTGTGGCGTCAGGAAGCGCGCGAGATTTTTGGTTTGGCCGCTTGGCGTGTGAAAGATTACGCAATGGCGGATCGCTACATGCAAGCTTTGTATACTGATGCAGAAGCGACACCATCAATGAAACAACGTGCGCAAATTATGATCCAACTCATTGCCCCGAATTTGGCCAAGAAGTGAACGTATGCCGATGAAACCTTTCATTCTCGCCGTTCTAGTTTTTGTGGCTGTTTCAGTTGGTGGTTGTTCCGGCTTGAAAAAGATCACAGGGCAAACCAATGACACTGTTCTGCCGGGTAACCGTGAACAAATAATACCAGAAGATCAGAAGACAGCGAGAGATCCGATTGTACAAGGCAACGGCCAAGCAGAGACAGATGCACCCGCTGTGCCGAGTGTTCCTTGCGACCCCAAGAAGAAAATCTGCCCGCCAGATCCAGTGACCGTTCAATGACCGTCACCATAGCTATTCTTGGACGACCCAATGTCGGTAAGTCTACTCTGTTCAATCGCCTGATTGGTCAGAAGTTGGCACTTGTCGATGACCAACCAGGCGTCACGCGCGATCGGCGCGAGGGCCAGGGTCGCCTTGGCGATTTAGAATTTCGCGTGTTCGACACAGCAGGTCTTGATGATGCCAAGAAAGGCTCACTTGAAGCCCGCATGAGTCTGCAGGCCGAAGAAGCCGCAAAATTATCTGATCATATTTTCTTTGTGATTGATGCCCGCGCGGGCGTGACGCCGATTGACGAACAGTTTGCAGAACGCATTCGCAAATTGGGCAAGCCCGTTACAGTCCTCGGCAACAAATCCGAAACACGCGCTGTGGCCAACAGTGTGGGCGAGGCTTACTCTTTGGGCTTTGGCCAACCATTGCCAATTTCAGGTGAACATGGCGAGGGCATGGAACATATCTATGATGTGATCCGGCCTTACATTGATGCCGATGAAGAAGCGACAAAACTTGCCGAAGAAGAAGACGAAGAGTTTGTGCCTGCCGAATATGATCCCGAATATGAAGGCCCTGACAGACCAGAACGGCGCTTACGCCTTGCCATAATCGGCCAACCCAATGCCGGCAAATCTACTTTAGTAAACACCATGCTGGGTGAAGACCGCATGCTCACGGGGCCAGAAGCTGGCATCACACGAGATTCAATTTCCAGCGATTGGAAATTTGGCGACCGCGAGATCAAGCTGTGGGACACGGCGGGCATTCGCCGAAAAGGCAAAGTGAAAGAAAAGTTGGAAAAACTTTCGGTCACGGACGCAATGCGCGCCATTCGTTACGCTGATTGTGTTGTCGTACTTGTTGATGCGTCGATGAACATTGAAAAACAAGATTTAACACTTTGCGATCTTGTGTCGCGCGAAGGCCGTTCGATTGTTTTGGCGTTGAGCAAATGGGATTTGGTCGAAGATAAATTGGCAGCGATGAAAAAGGTCGATGACATTATCGAAAACATTTTGCCTGATATTAAAGGTTTCCCCATTGTCACGCTCTCGGCCAAGCAAGGCCGCGGCATTGATAAAATGATGAAAGCTGTCATTGAGATGGACCGCAAATGGAACATTCGCGTTTCAACCTCCAAGATCAATCGTTGGATTACGAGTGCTGTGCAAAAGAATGCCCCACCCGCTCCGTCAGGCCGCCGCATCAAAATCCGCTACGCCACTCAAGCCAGTGCGCGCCCACCAACATTTGCAGTGTTTGGCAACCAGCTCGATAAACTTCCACAAACCTATGTGCGCTATTTGATGAACGGCCTGCGCAAGGATTTTGGACTGGAAGGTGTTCCGATTAGGTTCTCACTCAGGGGCAGCAAGAATCCTTATGATAAATAAAACGTCTTCTACCGCTTTGCGGGAGAAGAAAGGGGCCCGTCGAACGAAGAGAGATGGGATAGATGAGGGTATTTGAAATTGTCACTGACCCTCACCTC
>JAYVPZ010000121.1:0-2416 GCA_043757105.1 Aestuariivirga sp.
GATGTGTTTCACAAACGAAAGCCCATCAAGCCCCGGCAACATCCGGTCAACAATCAAAATATCATAAGCTGAAACACGGATCATCTCGGAGGCCAAAGCAGCGTTGGCCGCCACATCCACAACATGCCCCTCCTCAGTCAACCCCCGCGCCACATAACGCGAGGCTTGTTTGTCATCTTCAAGAAGCAGAATTTTCATCGGGTCATTGCTGTCCACGCTCAATCAAATCGATACTATCCAGTTCCTTAGGTTCCTGCAAAGCCCACGTCTGGAACAGCCGAAATCCCCATTGCCCTACGCATCTTGCAGCTTGATTGACCGAAGATTGAATCGGCGTAATATATCAGAACCATAATTCTAAATGCCGCGTACCGTGATTTAAATTATAATTCCAGCGAAAGCTGCAACCCCGCTTCCACATCCCCATTAGGCTCCACCAACCCAATCTTCTCGCCACCGTTCAGCGCCGCCTAAGCCTCCACAAATAAAATCTGATGGCCGTTCTGTTTGGAAATGGAGTCAATGCGGATCATGATGAGGCGGGGTTTAGGGGAGGTGGTGCGCGAGGGGAAGAGGCTTCAAGCCCCAGCAAATCTCAAAAATTCTTAACTCTTGACAGATTGAATATTTTAAAGAACATAAACGTGGATTAAATCATTTTTGGGAGGCAAACATGAGTGGCTCGACAAGAACAATCATCCGGCATCTAGCAAATGGTATTGACCCGCTTACAGGAGTGGCGCTGCCACCTACTGCCCCATACAATCACCCAGAAGTAATTCGCGCCTTGTTTAGTGTGCTTGAAGAATTAGACAGAGAAAAGGCACCCGCGCGGCACGGAAAGCCTTGGTCGCAAGAAGAAAAACAACAAACGTTTAAAGATTTTAAGTCTGGTTTACCAATCGAAAATATAGCTACAAAGCTCGAAAGAAAGAGGGGAGCAGTTTGGTCAATGTTGGAGCACCTAGGTGTGGTACAACCGCTGTCCTACAAAACCCTCACGCCACAACATCTAAACCCTTCTTCTCAATCAGCGCCAAGAGTTTAAGCGATGCCCCGCGCGGATGTTTTTCGCCGCGCTCCCACAATCAAACACCCCAATCAAAAACTCTTCTTCAATTTGCTTTCACAATAATGAGTGCTCAGAACGCATGTATGGATGAAGGCGGGGTGAGCTGGTAAATAAGTTGACGTTTGTTATTGGGCCTAGGAACTCGGCTCAAAATTCTTTGTTGCACCAAGCCCTGCAATATTGACCAAGTGAGATAATCCTTTTGTCTGCCGTCCATACCCGTTCGAAGTCCAAGCTCTTCGGCAACTTCGGCGTTGCCAAGGCCTTGTGGATTGTTTTTAAGCAGTGCGATGATTGCAGTTCTAATATTTTCAAACCCAACTTGGGCTCTCGCTCGGATTTCATCTTGCTCAGTTGACGGCATGGATTGAAGCTCTACCATTGCTCAACTCGCCAGCGCCAATTGCGCTGAAGGCTTAGGCACTTTGTGGCCCATATCTTGGGCTGCTTCTATCCACGCTTCAATGGCACCTTGCACGTTTGTCAATGCTTCTTCGGGTGTTTCGCCATCGCTCATGCAGCCGGGCAGATCTGGCACAGAGGCAATAAAGCCACCGCCGTCTTCGACTGAGAGCGGTTCGATGACAATTGAATATTCAGGGCTTTTTTTTGTATTTGGCATTGAGGTGGTTCGCCTGAATATCAACTATTTTCGCCCGGGATAAGCGCACTTGTGCTTCATCAGTCTTTTGCAAAGAGAGCGATATGACCCCTTGATGCATGCCTCCAGATTTTACTACGAAGAAGCCGTCAAAAACGTAGTCGCCGTGCAAATACTGGAAGCCATCTGTTGCAACAACTTCAGACTCATTGTTGGGACCAGCTATATAAGCCACAAATTGTCCGTTATTCGTGTCAGCTGATAATTCCCCCTCATTGTAATCGGGGCTAGATGCGACGTTGATTTTTAATCCTATTACAGTATCAAGAGAGTTTAAAAGGAACTGCTCAAATCCTTTATAGTCCAGCTTCGAAATTTCTCCGTTCACAACATAGATTTTGGCTTGTCCAGCTTCTGCTTGATTTACCAATGCTGGTAGGAAAGCCACAGCCATAAATGCACGCCGATGTAGCCGAATAGTCATGCTCCAATTCCCCATTCCTTAGTTAAGAACAAAATAGTACGACAACTTCAACTTAGTGCCAACAAAAAACCCCGGTGTTGCCACCGGAGTTCATTTGTTTCAGTCCTTCGAGGCTTTGCTTCTCAAAGCACCTTAGGATGAGGACGTAGGCGGACTTCTTAAAAATCCATACCGCCCATGCCGCCGCCCATGCCGCCTGGCATGGATGGTGGGCTGTTCTTTGGCTTTTCAGCAATCATCGCTTCTGTCGTGATCAGCA
>JAYVPZ010000122.1:0-9313 GCA_043757105.1 Aestuariivirga sp.
TGCATTGGATTGGCTTTGCAGTCCTCGTGAATGCAGCTGATCTATGGATGATGCCTTTTGCAGTGGGTGGGCTCGCTGCATTTTTGGCACTTTATTGGGGAGCGGCTGCGGCCATAACCCGGTTTATCTGCAACAAAGGTATTCAAGTATTCTGGATTGCCCCTATTTGTTTTGGCACTGCGGAATATCTTCGCGGCATTTTATTCAGCGGGTTTCCTTGGTCGGTACTGGGATTGACCGTTGATGGCATGGGCGCTGTTGATCAACTCACCTATTTTGTTGGCATGAACGGCTTAACTTTTTTGATCGTGATGTGGGCCTTAACCCCGTTGCTGTATGTTGAAGGTCAAAGGCTGCTGGCCGTAATCGCACTGATGTTGCTGCCTTTGGCTTGGATTTATGGTGATTGGCGTTTGGCCCATAATCCAACGCAATTTGTTGAAAGCGTAAACTTGCGCATTGTTCAGCCTAATATTTCGCAGGATGATAATTGGCGCAATGCGCATGCACGAGAAATTTTTGACAAATTGCTTGCCCTGTCTTCTGGTTCATCCAAGAATGGAAAGCCGATCACTCACATCATTTGGCCAGAATCAATTGTGCCGTTTCTAATTGATGAAAGCCCCGAAGGCTTGAGCGAAGTTGCACGTATGTTAGGGCCTGAGAAAATCTTATTCACTGGTGCAGTTCGGCGCTCAGCCCCGTCGCAGATTGCGGATTATTTCACCAGTGTTTTAATCATAGACGGCAATGCAAAAGTTTTGGGACATTACGATAAATCACATCTTGTGCCGGGTGGTGAATTTTTGCCATTGGAATGGCTGTTGGCACCTCTTGGTTTCAGACAAGTGGTCAGCATGCCTGAAAGTTTCCGCGAAGGTTCTGGCCCCGAATCATTGTCCGTTCCAGGCGCTGGGTTGGTGGGATTGCAAGTCTGTTACGAAGCAATTTTTCCGGCAGAAACGGTGGACCCAAAACATCGTCCTAATTGGCTCATAAATGTCACCAATGATGGTTGGTTTGGAAATTCGTCTGGCCCAAGGCAACATTTGGCGCAGCTGCGTTTGCGGGCGATTGAGCAAGGCCTTGCTGTAGCGCGCTCAGCAAATTCGGGCATTTCGACTGTATATGATGCCTTTGGGAGGTCGACTTATCTGTCAGAAATGAATGTTGTTGATGTGTTAGATGTCGAGTTGCCAAAATCCATTGAAGGCGGAACCTATGCTCAATTTGGCGATTGGGTTTTACTGGCCCTGTTTATTTCTTTTGGTTTAGTTGGGTTGCTTGCACATAAATTGCGTGTTTTCATCACTTAAATTCGATTATCGTTGCAAAATTAATATTATTGCATTAGCTATCACGAATTCGTGAACGATAGAATATTGGCTTAGGTGTATTCCAATTTTTGTTTGTTTGATTTGAAATCAGGCTGGGGGCTAATGTCTGAGGTAATAAAATTATGACACGGCGCGACCCCAATTACATTGACGTTCATGTCGGCACCAGAATGCGGATGCGGAGGCAGCTCATTAACATGAGCCAAGAGCGCTTAGGCGAACTTTTGGGTATTACATTTCAACAGATTCAAAAATATGAAAAGGGCTCGAACCGCATCAGCGCGTCGCGGCTTTTTTATTCCGCCAAGACGCTTGGCGTACCGGTGCAATTTTTCTTTGATGGTCTTCCCGGAGTTGACGTTGAGGGTGGCTTTAACGAAGCCAGCAAGGGCGACGACTTTGTGGCAACCATGATGACTCCTGAAGGTGTTCAACTGGCCAAAGCCTTTAGCGATGCTGATACCGCCACGAAGCGCAAGCTGATTGCAGGACTAGCGCGGCTGGTTGTGGATATGAAATCGTAGCTAAAACCATGGTCTCACAAATTAGCCCGCTTGGACAGTTTCAGGCGGGTTTTGCTTGACCTGTGCCTAAAGCGCTGCCATTAACCGCCTCTAACGGTATAAAGCTTTCTTTATATAGATTATAAGCACTCTTTGCGGGAGCAGTCATGGCACGTCGTTCTTATGTTTTTACCAGTGAATCTGTCTCTGAAGGCCATCCAGACAAGGTCTGCGACCGGATTTCAGACGAAGTTGTGGATTTGTTTTTCCGTGAGGCGCTTGCTGAGAAAATGGATCCGGCACGTGTGCGTTTGGGCTGCGAAACATTTGCCACCACCAATCGTGTGGTCATCGGCGGCGAAGTGCGCGGGCCACAATCTGTGACCACTGAAATGATCATTGATGTGGCACGCAAGGCCATCAAAGATATTGGCTATGAGCAATCTGGTTTCCATTGGGAAACAGCAAAGATTGAAGTGCTACTCCACAATCAATCAGCCGACATTGCCCAAGGTGTTGATGATACAGCCAGCAAAGATGTGGGCGCTGGCGACCAAGGCATTATGTTTGGTTATGCCTGCGATGAAACACCCGACCTTATGCCCGCACCACTTTATTATGCGCAACGCATTTTGCAGCTTTTGGCAGAAGCGCGCCACGCTGGTGATAAGCGTTTAGGGCCTGACTCCAAGAGCCAGATTTCTGTACAATATAAAAATGGCAAACCCGTTGCTGCAACGCAGATCGTGGTGTCGCATCAGCATTTGGATGAAAGTCTGACATCGGCTGACATGCATAGAATTATTATGCCTTATGTAAAGAAGGCGCTGCCAAAGGGTTGGATCAATAAGGACACAGTTTGGCACATCAACCCAACTGGTAAATTCTTCATCGGTGGGCCTGATGGCGATGCTGGTCTCACGGGTCGTAAGATCATTGTGGATACATATGGTGGCGCTGCCCCTCATGGTGGTGGCGCGTTCTCCGGCAAAGACCCCACTAAGGTTGATCGTTCGGCTGCCTATGCTGCGCGTTATTTGGCCAAGAATGTGGTTGCTGCCAAGCTGGCAACAAAATGCACAATCCAACTTTCTTACGCGATTGGTGTGTCCGAGCCACTCTCAGTTTATGTTGATACGCATGGCACGGGTAAAGTGGCCGAAGCCAAGATTGAAAAGGCTTTGCGCAAGGTTATGGACTTGCGTCCAAACGGCATTCGTAATCATTTGCAACTCAACCGCCCGATTTATGCCCGCACATCCGCTTATGGCCATTTCGGCCGGAAGCCCGAAAAAGATGGTGGCTTCTCGTGGGAGAAGACTGATCTTGTTGCCGCGCTGAAAAAAGCGGTGAAGTGATCAATGCATTTTCAGGAAAAGTGGACGCCGGTTTTCCGTTGAAAATGCACTCTGAAAAAAGCCCTCCAAAATTTCAATTTTATGGACGGCGCAAGGGGAAACCTTTGCGCCGTCATCATATTGACCTGATGGAAAATCTTCTGCCGCAGTTTAGTATTGATGTTGCTGCACCATTGGCCGGCACGAAGGCCCGTTGCTGGCTTGAAATTGGTTTTGGCGGTGGTGAGCATTTGGCCCATCAAGCCACACTCAATCCCGATTTCTCAATCATCGGTGCTGAACCTTATCTCAATGGTGTTGCCAAGCTTCTTTCTGAAATCGAAGCCCGCGCACTCACCAATGTGCGGGTGCATTATGGTGATGCGCGCGTGCTTCTCGAAGCCTTACCGCCTGAATGTTTTGAGCGTGTGTACCTTCTCTATCCCGACCCATGGCCCAAAGCGCGGCAGAACAAACGCCGTTTTGTGAACCCTGAAAATCTGGCGCACATTCACCGCGTTCTCAAACCCGATGGTCAGTTTTGGTTTGCCAGTGATATTGATGATTATGTGGTGTGGACGCGCGAACATGTGGCCGCATTTGGACGCTTCAAAGAACAAGGCGACCCCACTGAACCTTTCGAAAATTGGACACGCACGCGGTATGAAGCTAAGGCGGTGCGCGAAGGCCGGGGGCAGAATTATTTGCGGTTTATAAAGCGCTGATCAGCTTTAACCACTGTCATAAATATGTCATATGATTGTCACGATTAGCAAAGCAGGACGGAACTCATGGTTGGATTTTTGAAGAAACTCATGCCCCGCGAAGATAAGTTCTTCGATCTGTTTGAAGCCCATGCGATCGACTTAATTGTCATCGATCACATGTAAGCAGGTGCAAACCGCATGGATATGGCATGTTGACTTTCAGAGTGTTCGACTTGATTATTAAAGCCAGTGTGGCCACAACTAATGACATTTCTTCATTGTCGTCGCATGCTTTGATCGGTGACTTTGCGAGGGCATGGCTGATCACCATGCCAGCAGCGGCGATCATTGCCGCAATCGGCTATTGGGCCGCGTCGCACATCCTCTGATGGAACATCCTATTTATCATCAAATCGCGGCCCTGCCTTATCGTCGGCAGAAAAAAGGTATCGAGGTTTTGCTTATTACATCGCGCGAGACCAAGCGTTGGGTCATCCCCAAAGGTTGGCCCATGGAAGGCAAGACGGATTATGAAGCCGCCAAGACGGAAGCGTTTGAAGAGGCCGGCATTGATGGCCGCATTGACCACACACCGCTGGGGCATTTCGATTATCAAAAGCGCCTCAAATCTGGCGATACTAAATTTGTTCGCGTCCAGGTGTACGGCCTTCACGTGTCTGAGTTGAAACGCAACTGGCCCGAAAAACATCAGCGTAAACGCAAATGGTTCTCGCCTGCCAATGCGGCGCAATTGGTGGCGGAAGCGCAATTGAAAGAGATTATTTCGGCATTGTGACGTTGGGCCTCTTTAAACGGCAATGATTTATTCCACTTGCGCAAGCGTACTTAAACACGTACATTTACGTCATGCGCTCCACATCCTTCTCAGAACTCCGCAAGAACCTTGCGACGACCATCGACAGTGTCCACGAAGATCATCAACCTGTGGTGATCACGCGCGACAGTGGCAAGCCTTCGGCAGTTTTGATGTCGCTTGAAGATTTTGAATCTTATGAGGCCACCATGCATCTGCTGCGCTCGCCCAATAATGCGGTGCGTTTGATGAAGAGCATTGCCCAACTTTCCAAAACAGGCGGCAAAGTTCGAAAGTTGAAAGAGTGAAGCTGCATTTCTCGTCACAAGCTTGGGAGGACTATCTCTATTGGCAAGCCGATGACAAAAAAATGCTCCAGCGTGTGAACGCCCTGATCAAAGACTGCACAAGATCCCCCTTCCAAGGCATCGGCAAACCCGAACCTTTGCGCGGCCATCTATCAGGCTGGTGGTCAAGGCGGATCGACCATGAACATAGGCTGGTGTATCGTTTGGATGCGGGTGCGTTGTTGGTGGCGCAGTGCAGGTATCATTATTGAAAACATGCCTAACATCGAATTGCAACATGTCACGTCTTTTGACTGCGTTTAGTTGGGCACTGCTTCACTGCTAATGCTGGTGTCTTTAGTGATCAAATCTTCCGTACCTGACTTGAGGTTGTGTGTGTAAATGCATGGGGCAAGGTTGATTGCAGCGCCGGTAAATCTCACCCTGTAGGCAATTTTCCCGAATAGTCGAATTTGGAATGTCGCAACTGGCGAATTCCCCTCAAATGCAATTCCGTAAAATGGTTTGTATTCAGACGCATCAAGACGCTCAATTTTGAAAGCGGTTTCGTCGAGCTGTTGTTCAATCAGACATCGCCTAACTTTCTGAAAGGGGAAATTTCTTTCAAGTATTGGAGCCCCTGTGATCAATACTGCGAACTCGTAAGCGATTTTCAAGGGCAAAAGAGGGTTCATTGATTTACTTGAATCGAATTTTGGCCCTTGATATTCAGGCGTATGTTGAATGACTGATATATTGGGCGAGAGTTCAACTTTCTCTCCAACTTTTGCATTCTTGTAGATTTCCAAGCCTTTCTGAACTTGGATAGGAGTCAAACCCTCTTTCTGTAATTTGTTTTGAATGTGCTTTTCTACATTGTTGGAAGGGACAAGGAGCGATCCGTCCGGTAGCTTTCGATAGCCTCCCACAATTTCACCATTGCGGTATTGAGCTACAATTTGCCCCACATCCAAGTTGAGGACATGGTCCTGACCGTCTTCCATTGATGAATACAGTTTAGGCAGTTCTGGCCTAAGATTTTGAATGGCAATTCGACTTGAAGGGTCGGACTTGGCCAAACGTTCAAATCCTGCGCCCATTGAGGAATTACACGACTGGCAAACGAAGTCACACGTAAGAATGCCTCCCAACGCACGGGGAATAACGTGTTCTTTACTCCAACCTTTGCCATCGATATTCGGAGGCCGATTGAGACAAATGATGCATTGTTCAGTAAACGGTTGAATATGCATACGCAGTTCCTGAAAGGTTGAGTTGAAATAATGCAATATTTTTCGACGTCAAACATAACAATCGACAGGCTCGAAAATGTACCTACCATTACAACCAAAAATCCCAAAACCAACATTCTGTTCAAATCTCCATTTTAGCAATACATAGAACATAATAGAAACAAAGTCAACCCCTATTTTCCATCTTGTGCAAGTATTTTTTCCAGACTATAGGTTCTCTCACGAAATTCACTCATCAAGTCCGCGCAAGCGGTTTTGGGGTGGGTCCCGCGAGGGGCCCGCTTTTTTTGTATCTGGATAGGCCCGATGACGACGATAACCGATCAACGCTTAGAACGAGAGACTGGCCCTGCCGCGCGGGTGGCAGCCCTTGCTGTGCCTGTGCTTGAATCCATGGGCTTTCGTTTGGTGCGCGTGAAGATGTTTGGCACCACCTTGCAGATTATGGCTGAGCGGCCAGATGGTACTTTTTCCATAGATGATTGCGCCAATTTCAGCCGCGATTTTTCGCCCGTCATGGATGTGGCCGATGTTATCTCCACCAAATTCCATCTTGAAGTTTCATCGCCCGGCATTGACCGCCCGCTGGTGCGTGCCGCTGATTTTGAATCTTGGGGCGGGCATCAAGTGAAGATTGAAATGGTCACCCCTGTGGCTGGCCGCAAAAAATTTCGTGGTGAGCTTGAAGGTTTCCATGAGGGTGAAGTGCGTGTGTTTATTGATAACCCGCAAGGTGGCACCGAGCCTTTGCTCGTCGGCCTGCCCTTTAGCGACATTCACGAGGCCAGCTTGGTGCTCAACGATGAATTGATTGCAGCGGCCCGCGCCCGTTTGCCTGCAACAGGTTACGGCGACGGCGCTGAGATTGACGAAGACCAAATTTCTGAAACGAAGGAAGATGACGACAATGGCTAACACTCCTGTTTCCGCCAACCGCTTAGAGCTTTTGCAGATTGCTGATGCTGTGGCGCGCGAAAAGACAATTGATAAATCAGTCGTGTTAGAAGCGATGGAAGATGCAATCACCCGTGCGGCCAAGGCACGTTATGGCCAGGAAAATGAAATCCGCGCCGAGATTGATCCAAAGACCGGCGAGACAAGGCTCAACCGATTGTTGATGGTTGTTGAGACAATCGAAAATGATGCCACGCAGATTACGCTTGTTGAGGCATCAAAGAAAAATCCAGCGGCGCAAATTGGCGATTATATTGCTGAAGCCTTGCCTCCCATCGAGTTTGGCCGCATCGCTGCTCAATCAGCAAAGCAAGTCATCGTGCAAAAAGTGCGTGATGCTGAGCGCGAGCGCATGTTTGAAGAATTTAAAGGCCGCATTGGCGAAATCGTTTCAGGTCTCGTCAAGCGTGTTGAATATGGCAACGTGATTGTGGACCTAGGTCGTGGTGAAGGCATCATCCGCCGCGATGAAGCCTTGCCGCGCGAAACCATTCGTCCGGGCGACCGCATCCGCGCTTATGTTTATGACGTGCGCCGCGAACAACGGGGCCCACAGATTTTTCTGTCGCGCACCCATCCGCAATTTATGGCCAAGCTGTTTGGCCAAGAAGTTCCAGAAATTTATGACGGCATTGTTGAAGTAGTATCCGTATCTCGTGATCCTTCATCGCGAGCCAAGATTGCTGTGCGTTCTAAGGATTCGTCGATTGATCCCGTGGGTGCGTGTGTGGGTATGCGCGGTTCGCGCGTTCAAGCCGTGGTTAATGAGCTTCAGGGCGAAAAGATTGACATCATTCAATGGTCGCAAGATGTGGCAACCTTCGTGGTGAATGCGCTGGCTCCTGCTGAAGTGGCCAAGGTTGTTCTGGATGAAGAAGCCGAACGCATTGAAGTTGTGGTGCCGGATGAGCAATTGTCATTGGCCATTGGTCGTCGCGGTCAAAACGTGCGTCTGGCTTCGCAGTTGACCGGTTGGGACATTGATATCATGACCGAAGCTGAAGAATCTGAACGTCGCCAAAAAGAATTCGCCCTTCGCACCACGCGCTTTGTTGAAGCCCTTGATGTGGATGAAACATTGGCACAGCTCTTGGCCTCTGAAGGTTTCGATACGGTTGAAGAAGTGGCTTATGTTGAACTGCATGACATCGCCTCAATCGACGGCTTGGACGAGCAGACAGCAGAAGAACTGCAACAACGCGCCAAGGATTATTTAGAAAAGGCTGCAACAGAAATGGAAGACAAGCGCAAAGC
Source organism: Aestuariivirga sp. (assembly GCA_043757105.1). Lineage (GTDB taxonomy): Bacteria > Pseudomonadota > Alphaproteobacteria > Rhizobiales > Aestuariivirgaceae > Aestuariivirga. The sequence continues at coordinate 8,447 of JAYVPZ010000122.1, forward strand.
ACTGGGTGTGACGGACGAACTTCGTGACATGCATGGTTTGAACCCAACATTGTTGGTGGCCTTGGGTGAAGCTGGCATCAAGACGGTTGAAGATTTGGCTGATTGCGCAACGGATGATTTGATTGGTTGGAACGAACGCAAAGACGGGCAGACCACGAAGCATCCTGGTGCTTTCACAGGCCACGATATTTCAGCCGCGGATTCGCAAAATCTGATTATGGCCGCGCGTGTGCAGCTGGGTTGGATTGAAGCACCAGAACCCGCAGCAGAAAGTGAAGAGGTCGCCGGATAAGTTGAACGCCACAGCTGAAACCATAGGCGAAGAGATTTTGCCAGACCGGATGTGCATTGTTTCGCGGGTTGTAAAGCCTGAGGACCAATTGATCAGGTTTGCGCTTTCGCCCACGGGAGATGTAGTTCCGGATTTGAAGCGCAAGCTTCCTGGCCGTGGCGTTTGGGTGTCTTGTGATGCTGAAATTCTGGCTGAGGCAATCAAGCGCAAAGCCTTTTCGCGTGGCTTTGGCAAGGAAGCTAAGGCTGGGCCGGAATTGGTGGAGCAGGTGAAAGCGCTTCTCCGCAAGGAGATGCTTTCGGCCCTATCAATGACGAGGCGGGGCGGGCTTGGGCTTTCAGGTTTTATGAAGGTTGAAGAAGCACTGACCAAGGGCAACGTTAGGGTCGTGTTACACGCGTCCGATGGTTCGATCGATGGCCGCCAGAAATTAGACCGGAAATGTGCGACAAATACTGTCATTTGGGATTTATTTGCATCCCATGATTTGGATTTGGCATTTGGGCGGTCAAATGTGATACATGCAGCCGTGGCCAATGGTGGCTTGGCTGAGAAATTGCTGGATTATGCGCAAA
>JAYVPZ010000123.1:0-2392 GCA_043757105.1 Aestuariivirga sp.
ACTGTAGGCGTTGTGACCAAGCCATTTCATTTTGAGGGTGCGCGCCGCCAAGCCACAGCTGAACGCGGCATTGAAGAATTGGCGCGTTATGTCGATACACTGATCGTTATTCCAAACCAAAATCTATTCCGCGTCGCAAATGAAAAAACCACTTTTGCTGCGGCCTTTGCGATGGCCGACCAAGTGCTTTATTCAGGCGTTGCATCAATCACTGAACTTATGACCAAAGAAGGTCTGATCAATCTCGACTTCGCCGACGTTCGCGCCATTATGAGCGAGATGGGTAAAGCCATGATGGGCACAGGCGAGGCATCTGGCGAAAAGCGTGCCATTGAAGCTGCTGAAGCAGCAATTTCAAATCCGCTTCTTGATGATGTTTCAATGCGCGGTGCGCGTGGATTGTTGATCTCGATTTGCGGCGGCCCAGATTTGACGCTTTATGAAGTTGATGAAGCTGCAACGCGCATTCGTGAAGAAGTTGATCCGAATGCAAATATTATTTTGGGCGCAACTTTCGATGATGCTCTGGAAGGTACGATGCGGGTTTCCGTTGTGGCAACTGGTCTGGCAAAAGAAGTGCTCTCAGAAGATTCTCATGAACACGAAGAAGCCGAAGCTCCGGTCGCTTCTGGCAATGTGCACGGCTATAACAAGCCTGCGTTTCAACAGCCTGTAAAAGTCGTCGCTAAGCCAGCGCCGATGGTGGCGCGTGTTCCGGCTGCACCACCTGTTGAAGAGCATTACGAAGAAGAGCATTATCAAGAGGCTGCGCAAGAAGAAGTGTCTCGCCCTGTCCTGCAACAGCGCATTCCGTCCATCGAGCAATTCCCGGTGATCGCGCAAAAGCAAGTGGCCGCACAGCAAAGTCGCATCGAAAACATTGCAGAACACGCTCAACGCAAAAGGAAGAGCCTTTTTGAGCGCTTGGCCGATGTTGGCCTTGGCCGCCGCGAAGAATCAACGCCAGCACCGCGCGAACAGGTTGCCATCAAGCGCGCTGAGCCAAAAATGCAACAGCAAACACGAATGGCGGCCCCAGAGCCGCAACCACAGGCTGAACAAGAATATGATGATGACCAACTGGCCATTCCCGCCTTTTTGCGTCGTCAAGCAAACTGAAGCTTTTTTAAATGCAAATTTAAGTGAACCCGGCGGACATATTTCCGCCGGGTTTCGTGCTTTTATAGCGCACTTCCATCTGAGATGGTCTGGGGCTAGAACAGCGCTAGTTTAATAATTGGAATCGTGATGTTGCTGAGTTGCCGATCTTTTTCTATTGATACCATGAAGCGGTTCTGCGCGGGCATTATGATTGTTGGCGTCGCTGTCAGTTTAAGCGCTTGCAGCGGCGGTGGACTCGGCGGCTTACTCGGCGGTGATCCTGAACCAGCATCGGCTGCCGCTGATATTTCCCAACCGGATGACCAGCGAGTTGCCAATCTATATAACGCTGGCTTAGCCAACATGAACAGCGGGCAATACAACACGGCAGTCAAAAAATTTGCTGATTTGGAGCGTTTGCATCCCTATTCAAAATGGGCAACTAAAGCGTTGCTGATGCAAGGATTTGCCAACTATCAAAACAATCAATATGCCGATGCGATCAACGCATGCAAGCGGTTCATAAGCTTGCACCCCGGCCATCAGGACATTCCATATGCCTATTATTTGGTTGCCATATCGCAATATGAACAAATCCAAGATGTGACGCGCGATCAATCGCAAACTCAGGTCGCTCTTGATTCTCTGGATGAAATTTCAAGGCGCTTTCCGGATTCGAAATATGCTGGCGATGCCAAACAAAAAGCTTTGTTGGCGCGAGATCATTTGGCTGGCAAAGAAATGGAAGTCGGCCGTTACTATATGAATCGGGGCTCCTACTTGGCTGGCATCAATCGCTTCAAGAAAGTCGTCACGGATTACCAAACCTCTTCGCAAACACCAGAAGCGCTGTACCGATTGTCTGAAGGCTATATGGCCCTTGGCATCGTGGCTGAAGCGCAAACGGCAGCGGCGGTTTTGGGTCATAATTTTCCACGCAGCCAGTGGTATAAGGATGCTTATCAACTGGTTTCAAGCAACGGTCGTGCGCCAGTGGAAAACAAAACCAGCTGGATCAGCAGGGCGTTTAATTTTTTATAGATTAGCGCTAAATCCTTCTCGCATGTTGCTCTAATGTTCTGCTATAGAGTTGCCATGCTGACCGCCATTTCCATTCGCGATATTGTTTTAATTGAGAAGCTCGATTTAGCGCTCGATAAAGGCCTGACGATTCTGACTGGCGAGACAGGTGCAGGCAAATCTATTTTGCTTGATAGTTTAGGGTTGGCTTTAGGTGCGCGTGGTGATTCATCTTTGGTGCGCACAGGCCAAACCAAAGGCAGCGTGACAG
>JAYVPZ010000124.1:0-2389 GCA_043757105.1 Aestuariivirga sp.
GAAGGGAACCGGCTGATTATGGATATCCGCGCCGCTGAAATTTCGACAATTCTAAAAAAGCAAATTAAGGACTTCGGCAAAGATGCTGAAGTTGCTGAAATTGGCCAAGTGCTTTCCGTCGGCGACGGCATTGCCCGCGTTTATGGTTTGGACAATGTTCAGGCTGGCGAAATGGTTGAGTTCCCCGGCGGCATTCGCGGCATGGCGCTGAACCTTGAAACCGACAATGTTGGTGTGGTTATTTTCGGTAATGACCGTGACATCAAAGAAGGTGACATTGTTAAGCGGACTGGCGCTATCGTTGAAGTTCCGATTGGCCCAGAATTGCTTGGCCGTGTTGTTGACGCGCTTGGAAACCCAATTGACGGAAAGGGCCCGATCAAGGCTAAGAAGTTCAGCCGCGTTGACGTCAAAGCGCCTGGCATTATTCCGCGTAAATCAGTCCATGAGCCGATGTCGACTGGCCTCAAGGCCGTTGATGCTCTGATCCCGGTTGGTCGTGGCCAGCGCGAATTGATCATTGGCGATCGTCAGACTGGTAAGACTGCAATTATTCTCGATGCGATTTTGAACCAGAAAGCAATTCATAAATCTGGTCCTGAAAAAGAAAAGCTCTATTGCGTTTACGTGGCTTGCGGGCAGAAGCGTTCAACCGTGGCGCAGTTTGTGAAGATTTTGGAAGATGCTGGTGCGATGGAATATTCCATCGTTGTTGCGGCAACTGCTTCTGAATCAGCGCCGATGCAATATCTTGCACCTTTCACAGGTTGCACTATGGGCGAATATTTCCGCGACAATGGCATGCATGCTCTGATTGCTTATGATGATTTGTCAAAGCAAGCTGTGGCTTACCGCCAAATGTCTCTGCTCCTCCGCCGCCCACCAGGCCGTGAAGCCTACCCGGGAGACGTGTTCTATCTTCACTCGCGTTTGCTTGAACGCTCAGCAAAGTTGAATGATGCTTTGGGAGCTGGTTCTTTGACGGCGCTTCCAGTTATCGAAACGCAAGCCAACGACGTTTCGGCATATATTCCAACCAATGTGATTTCGATTACCGACGGTCAGATATTCTTGGAAACTGATTTGTTCTATCAGGGCATTCGTCCTGCTGTGAACGTAGGTCTGAGCGTATCTCGCGTGGGTTCTGCTGCTCAAGTGAAAGCCATGAAGCAAGTTGCTGGTAAGATTAAAGGTGAGCTTGCACAATACCGCGAAATGGCGGCGTTTGCGCAGTTTGGTTCTGACCTTGATGCGTCGACACAAAAGCTTTTGAACCGTGGTGCGCGTTTGACAGAATTGCTCAAGCAACCACAATTCTCGCCTTTGAAAACCGAAGAACAAGTTGTGGCGATCTATGCTGGCGTGAACGGTTATCTCGACGGCATCGCGGTCAACCGCATCCGTGATTATGAAGATGGCTTGCTCCGCAACTTCAAAGACAAGCACATGGATATTCTGGATTCAATTCGTACTGAAAAGCAAATCACTGATGCAATGGGTGTGAAGCTCAAAGCCGCAGTGGATGCATTCACCAAGGCATTTGCATAAGAGCGCGTAATGGCAAGTCTTAAAGACCTCCGCAACCGTATCGCTTCAGTTAAGGCGACCAGAAAGATCACCAAGGCCATGCAAATGGTGGCAGCAGCAAAGCTGCGCCGTGCGCAGGAAGCAGCGGTTGCCGCGCGCCCTTATTCGGAGCGCATGGCTGTGGTTTTGGCGAATTTGGCTGGTTCGGTTTCGGGCCAAAGCAATGCGCCGGCTCTCTTGGCTGGCACAGGCAAAGACCAAACACATCTTCTGGTGATCTGCACAGCTGAGCGTGGGCTTTGTGGTGGTTTCAATTCGTCAATCGCACGTTTGGCCCGCGAACATGCAGATAAGCTGGTTGCTCAAGGCAAAACCGTGAAGATGATGACGGTTGGCAAAAAGGGTAATGATTCACTCAAGCGCGTTTACGGCAAATATATTGTTGAGGCTGTGGATTTCCGTGGCCAGAAGGCTGTGCGGTTTGATAACGCGACTGGTGTTGGCGCTACGATCATCCGCCTGTTTAATGAAGGCGCATTTGATGTGTGCACTTTATTCTTTGCTGAATTCAAATCGGTGATCAGCCAAAAGCCAACGGCACTGCAAATGATACCTGCTGCTGTGGCTGGTGGTCAGGCGGCTGATTTGGGCGGTGCTATTTATGACGCCGAGCCTGATGAAAGCGAAATTCTGAATGATTTGCTTCCACGCAATATTTCAATCCAAGTTTTCCGCGCTCTCCTTGAAAACGCCGCATCTGAACAAGGTGCGCGCATGAGTGCAATGGATAATGCCACGCGCAACGCGGGCGACATGATCAACAAGCTGTCGATTAAATATAACCGCCAGCGCCAAGCCCAAA
>JAYVPZ010000125.1:0-9240 GCA_043757105.1 Aestuariivirga sp.
TTTTCTTGGTCACATAGAAAAAGCCTGTATCGGCAGTCGATGCCAGCTTAATCTTGATCACGTTACCTTTAGCCATAATAGTCTCCGAATGTCTGTTGAGGCGGATAGACAGGAATTGGCCCAAAAAGTCAAGCGCGGCCTATTGTTGGTAGTGTATCAATTCGAAATTTGCAGCTTTGGAATAGCTTTGAAGATTAGTATATGCTTAGCTTCAAGTAAAGGATCCTGCATGCCTAGAGGCCGCAAAGGCAGGACGGCCTAAGAATTATAAAAAACACGAGACGATTGGAACTACCCAATGAGTGACATCATCGCAGGCGAACTATTAACTCTTGCTCTGGATAGGCTTGGTGGGCGCGCGCACCTTTCACGAATATACGATGAGGCTGATCGACTTTGGAGACTATCCGGCAAGAATATTCCAAAGAATTTTGATGATGATGTTAGAGCGGCAATTTATTACCATTGCCCCGAAGCGAAGGGTACAATCAAAGGCAAGCCATTATTCAGGAGGGCGAGTGAGCGTGGTCGTGGGTGGTATGCGCTGATCAAGCCACTTGGCAACATTCCTGAACTATAGATATCAAACTGATTCACTGCCTATTGATCGGAGTGAAATGCACCAGCCACCCCAAACCCATGCATCCGCAACGCCCATTGCAGGCCCACCACAGCGCCTTTGAACATGGGCAACAAAGCAAGAGTGAGGATAAGGGTGAGCGGCAACCAAATTGACATATGGATCCAGATGGCAGGCTTCCAAAGCTTCTCAACGATGAAAAGGGCAGGCACAATAATATGGCCCACAGCCATAATCGTGAGATAAGGCGGCGCATCGTCCGCCCGTTGATAGTGCAAATCCTCGCCACAGCTTGGGCACTGGTCAACAACCTTCAGATATTTGTAAAACAGTTTGCCCTTGCCACAAGCCGGACACTTGCAGCGAAATCCGCGCGAGATAGCTTTGGGCCATGATCTGATTTCGAACATTTAATTGAGTTGGGCTTAGCGCAGGGTGGTTTCAAACCCACTAACCGCCGCAGCGGCAAGGGGTCGCAAGTTAGCGGTGGCTATCGTGAAAACCACAGCCTAGGGTGTTCAGTCCCGACATTTGATGGTGTGATATTGTCACCTATAATGGACGAATGGAAACTCTAGTGTTTTTTTTCTAGGATGTCGGTTTGAGTAGGGTTGTGGGGTTTGATCAATTTCTCCGCCCCCGCCTGTCACGCAAAATGCATGACTGTCCACCCCTGAAGCAAGGGTGGAATGAGACTGGTTGGTTTTGATTGAGGGCTTCTTTTCAGCGCGTTCGGAATTTGGATATCGTGGCTCGTAATGGAAGGCACACTTAGCATTCAAAAATAATTAGCATTTGCCTGTTAAACTATGTCCATGGCTGATTGGGCGCTTTATGTTTTCTTGGTAATCCTCACATTATTGGGCGGTGTATTGGGATTTGCGTTGCATTATTGGCGCGCAAATTTTTCAATGTATCCTGAAGTTCTAACTGATAATTCGGTGATTGATAGTTTCTTGAGCAACCATGACATGGTGTTTGAAAAACTTGTCATCGGCGCCAAATGGGATGACAATGGCTATTGGGATTTCTTCAGCCGTAGCAACATGATCTATTATGTGGCTTCTGGCGCAGCGGCTCCAATCATCTTGGCCTTGATGGATTGGAAGGCGGTCAAATTCTTAGCCGATCATTTCTGCATTTTTATGGTGGCGCATGGCAATCATTCGCTGCTGTGTTATTAAAGCCCCCGCTCAAATTCCTTCGCTTGGTTCCACAGCGCGTCCATCTCGGCGAGATTGGAATCCTTTGGTTCGCGGCCGCGCTTTTCTAATTCGGCTTCGATGAAGCCAAAGCGCCGTGTGAATTTTTCGTTTGTGGCGCGTAAAGCCGCCTCTGGGTCGATGCCTAAATGGCGGGCGACGTTGGCGAGTGCGAATAGTACATCGCCAAACTCGGCGGCCTTATCGGCCTCAGTAGCCTCGCGGAGTTCGGCGATTTCTTCAGTGATTTTGTCATAGACGTTTTCAACTGATGGCCAATCGAAGCCGACTTTGGCGGCTTTGGCTTGCAGTTTCACGGCGCGGGTTAATCCGGGCAGGGCGATGGGCACTGTGGCAAGCAAGCCTTGTTTGGGTTGGCCTGCTCGTTCTTTGGCTTTGTTGGCCTCCCAAAAACCCTTGGCCACGCCTGCGGCTTTGGCTTCGGCATCGCCAAACACATGAGGATGGCGGCGGATCATTTTGGTGACGACCGACTCGATCACATCATCAAACGTAAAGCTGCCTTCCTCGGTGGCCATCTGCGCGTGGTAGATGGGTTGCAGCAGCAGATCGCCAAGCTCGTCGCAAAGCTCACGCCTGTTGCCGCGCTGGATGGCATCGGCCACCTCGTAAGCTTCCTCAATTGTGTAGGGCGCGATGGAGGCGAAGTCTTGCTCCAAGTCCCAGGGGCAGCCGGTGACGGGGGTGCGTAAGGCCGTCATAATGGCACGCAGGGTGTCAATATCGCGGGGGTTCATCTTGGTGGGGTCTAACATTTTTAGTCGTCCAGTTTAGATAACAGCATATATTTGACATTACGTTGCACTGAGAAATCGAAAAATGGATACACATACTTCATCGATTCTTAATTCGTTAACCTTGCACTAACCATAAATCACCGAAAATCATTGCAACTGAGTTTGAGTCGCAATGAGAGATATCTCGATAAATTTTTTCCGGCATACTGTAAAGCTGGTGCTTCTGGCGCTTGTTTTTTTTGGCTTGGCATTTTTTTCAGAAGTCCAAGCGGCAACCTGTTCGCCAGCAGCGTCGCAAGGGACCGCACCTCCATCTTGGCAGACCTATTGCTGGATTGACATGACAAGCTACAACAACGCGACAGTGTTTGGTGGTGGTCAAAATTTTTCAGTAACACTTTCCGATGGTTCAGTTCTATCATTTTTACTATCCGGGAGCTCGCCCGGAGCCACCGCAATTGTCGCCAAACCTGCGCCCGCTTGGAGTGGCGCTGCCGTTGGCAATACGGCATTCTTGGGCATTCCCGGCAATCCAATTCTTTATACGACTGTTGGCGGCACCGTTAACTTAACAATATCGAACATCATCGTAACGCCACCCAATGGTGTCGTTGCTTCCGGGCAGTTTAAATTTGTCGTGGCTGATGCCGAGTCGACCAACAATGGCGAGTCGCTGACGTTCGTTACCAATGGTGGCCCTTGGAGTATCGTTGATCAAGTAGACCCAATTTCCGGTACAATTTATCCCACAATAGCAGGTGCGGGTACTTCAACATTTACAGAAACAGGTGTGGCGGGAACGGTGGGGGCATATATCGTTGGTAGTTTGAGCCCAACGACTGTTAACGTACAGTTGGTTGGTGGTGGATTGCAGGGCGTTATGTTGGCTTTGCAATATTCAACAATATCAGCAAACAAATTGATCGGCGGCAGCCGGGCCAATAGCGCCGACCAATTCACCTACGGTGCGCAAGCTACGAGTAACGCCACGTTGCTTTCGACCGCCACTTCAACGGGGGCAGGGCTTGGACCATTCGGTGCAGCGGTGGCAACACTGTCTTCTGGTGTGGGCATTACAATCAGCGAGAAAATGGCGGCTGGCAGTGTCAGCAGCTTGACGCAATACACAACGAATTTAAACTGCATTAATGGCTTTGCTGGATCTCCAACGCCGCTGCCAGCCAATCAACCGATCACAAGCTTTAATTTTGGATCGACGGCCTATGGTGATGCAATTGCGTGTACCTTCACCAATACACCTAAGCCTGCAACAGTTTCATTGCAGAAGATTACGACGGCGGCCATCGGTGGGCCATTTACTTTCGCTGCAACCAATTTGGCTTCAAATCCGACTGCCATCACGACGACGTCGGCCAGCACGGCAACACCGCCATCGCCGACAGCGATCAATGTGACGGCATTTAATACCGCGGTTACAATCACCGAGACTCCAGCCACCAATTTTAGTGCCACGGCGGCGACTTGTAACGATGCTAATTCTGCCGTGACCGGAAACCCTGCCAGCTTTGGCTCTCTTGCTGGCAATGTGTTGACCATCCCGGCGATCAATGTTCTTGCGGCAGCAAAAATTAGTTGCACAATCACCAATTCTGTGAACACAGCAAGTGTTGCGACTGTTGCCGTTCAAAAAGTGACATTGGGTGCAGCAGGGGGCCCCTTTGCATTCACAGCCACAAATCTTGCTTCAAACCCAGCTGCTATTACCACGGCAAGCACAGCCACACCCTATCCGGCTGCGCCAGCACCAATTTTGGCCAATGCCACGGGAACGGCAGTTACAATTACGGAACCTGTTGTTACGAATTTCACGCTTACGGCGGCCAGCTGCACTGATGCAAATGCGGTTGCTTCTGGCAACCCTGCGGGCAGTTTTGGAACTTTCGCGGGGACTGTGCTTACTATTCCGGCCACCAATATTCGTGCCAAAGCGCAAATCACTTGTACTATAACAAATACAGTCAATCCCGCTATTCCCGTGGTTGCGATTCAGAAAATAACGACCGTGTTACCGGGTGGGCCCTTTAGCTTTACAGCCACTAATTTAACAGGCCTCGCGCCGAATATTACGACCACGGCTGCGAGCACAGCGGCCCCAACGACGCCGGTCAATAACACGGTAACCAACAGCGTCAATCCGGTGACTTTGACTGAAGCTGCTAATACCAACTTTACTTTGTCGAGTGGCACCTGCACCGACATCAATTCAGGCACGACGGGTAATCCGGCAAGCTTCGGTACCCTGGCAGGAAACATCATCACAGTCCCTGCCATCAATTTAAAGCTTTTTTCAAAAATTGTATGCACTTTCACCAACACACCCAAGCCAGCGACGCTGTCGTTGCAGAAGATTACATCCGGCGCTTTTGGCGGGCCGTTTACATTTAGTGCTACAAATTTATCAGGAGTTTTGACGAACATTACGACGATTGCACAAGCGACTGCTGCGCCTGTGGCCCCAACGGCAATTCAAGTGACTGCAGCAAACACGCAAGTGCAAATAACCGAAGCCGCCAATGCCAGCTTCACAGCAACTGCAGCGTCTTGCACTGATGCTAATTCAAGTTTTACGGGCAATCCCGCTAGCTTTGGCAGTCTTGCGAGCGGTGTGTTAACCGTGCCCGCTGTAAATGTTTTGCCCGCAGCGCAAATCAATTGCACGATCACCAACACTGCTAAGCCAGCGACAGTGACAGTACAAAAAATCACGACAGGCGGGCTAGGGGGGCCGTTTAATTTCGCGGTTTCAAATCTTGTGACGGCACCAGCGACTATCACTACCTCAACGGCCGGAACAGCGGCGCCAGTGGCTCCGACGTCCGCTAATGTCAGCACCTTAAATTCAATTGTGCAGATTTCGGAAGGGGCCAATTCATTTTTCACGATCGCTGGTGCTACTTGCACTGATGCCAATTCGGCAGTTACGGGCAATCCCAGCACTTTCGGTACTTTGACTGGCCAACTGATTGCTATACCCGCCGCCAATATTTTGCCCGCTGCTCAGATCAACTGCACCTTCACCAATGCGGGCAATGCGCCCAAAATCAGCCTGCAAAAAGCTTTGGCGGCGTCAGGAAGACTAGCGGCGGCGGATCAATTCTCATTAAGTGCCACAGGGACGGGTGCACCAGCAGCTGTAACAACCACTGGTGCTGCTGCTGCCATCACTTCTGCAGCGCTCAGCTTCACGGGCACAACTAACGCCGCTTACAGTTTGAATGAAGCAATGGCTGCAGGTTCGAGTTCGTTGATTACCGCATATTCGAAAACCGTGGTTTGCAGCAATGGCAACACAGTTGGCACAGATGTGGCGTCCATCACTGCGCTACCGATCTCTTTTACCGCCAAGGGTGGTGATGCTATTAGCTGCACCATAACCAATAACGGAACACCCACGCCTAATCTCTCGATTGTCAAAAGCTTTTCTACTTCCACTGTACCTGTCGTGCTGGGGCAGGCAGTCACTTACAGTTATGTAGTTACCAACATTGGTAATGTTCCGATGCAGAATGTTAAGATCAGTGATTTGCACGGTACGCCAGCTGCGCTTGTCCCGATTGGAACGACCGGTATAAAGAATGAAACCCTTACAACACCGGGTCCGCTTGGAGCTGCTGCCTCGCCAGACGGAACGGCAAATGACGGCATCTGGTCAACACTGGCTCCGGGAGCCTCAGTTACATTCACCTGGACCAACAACGTCTCACAAGCAGAGATAGATCACGGCTGATCGCTGACCATAATACAATTCGCATAATATATATATTATGGAATATAAATTCCATAATATATGTGTATGGATAAGCGGGATAAGTTGGCCCCATCAATGTGTTGTAGTGCTTTGTTAGACGAAACTCTTACTTCGGCGCTTCGTCCTTTGGCCAGACATGCGGCTTGCAAGTTGCCACCTTGTTAAAATCCTTATCCCAAACATTATCCATACAATCGAACCAGTAAGGCGTTTTCTTTGTCCAGTCACTGGAGGCGAACTTTGATTTTAATAATTCCTGCGCTGGCTTGGAATATGCCTTGTGGCCACCGTGCCAGCTGCAGCTATAGCGCGTCGCGCGCACGGCAAGTGCTAATGCCTCAGCCGCACTGGCGTCATCTGCCTTTGCGATTTTGCCCCATGCAATTGCTGCCTCAGTCAACTGGCGTGGCGCGCTGGCCATCGAAGTTAGGCTGCTGATCTCAGCGTTATCAATGATCTTAATCATTGGGTGCTGCTTCAAAACTTTTTCACGGGCATCAACCAGCTTTGCAGCCAATATAGAATCAAACGAAGGTTCAAGCGATTTGCTGTGATACTGAAGCTCCAGACTGCTGGCAGTTTGGTTATCATATTCACTTCGCAAGGCATGCCATTGCCGTCCTGGTTCTAACGGGCAATACCAATTTCGATCATTGTGGTCATAGATATCAATATCTGAAAATTTCTGTGGTTCGCCGTCGCCATATTGGCCAAACCCACCATCCGCCGAATTTAACAAAATGCCAAATCTCGGGCTGCGTAATATGGTTAACAGCCAGTGCTGTTTGTCTGAGAGTTTGGGGTAGTCTTTTGCCACTTGTTCAAATGCACTCTTGGCATCTGGGTTGGACTGCAACATAGCTATAGTGCGCGCATCGTTGATGGGCTTTGACCTTGCCCAATCACGTACCCACGCGGTGCGCAATAACAGTGCCTTCTGGGCTGTCAAAAACTGAGGGTTTGATGCCAAAGATTCCAGCTTGCTGACCGGCAGAAGATTGAGTGTGGCACCTCCTAACGGGTAAGGGTCCATCGCAATTGCAGTTACCCAATGCGCTTCATCTTCAGCTACAAAACTTAAGAATTCAGCATAGCTAGATTTGAGCGCCGTCGTATTCTCTGGCGTACTCGAAGCAAAAAATTCTGGCGTCAACAAGTGGTCACGCAAGCGACGTCCCTCCTCCACATTGCCAGTTGCAAGAATGAATTGCGTCAGTTTGTAAACAATGCCTTGGCCATTTGAACCCTGATAGGCATTCGACTTTTTAAATGGCACATCCGCCAAACCCGCATAAATTTCGTCAAACTTGTTGGCCAATGCAGACAGGCGCACAGCATGCAGAAGCAACTGTGCGGCAGCGGCGGTCTCTGGCGCTTCGCCACATGTTGCCCCAGCTGATTTGATTGCTGCTTTTGCCTTACTCCAAAGTGCGCTGCGACTTGCATCATCGGGCTTGGCCTTCAAGGCATCCAGCTCATCTAGCGCCAAACCTTTTATGCTTGAGCCTGCGGGTGACAGCGCTAATGCCCGGTCAATATAAGATTGCGACCATCCATTCCACTTGTCGCCGACCAAGCCCCAAGATAGTCGGTCATAATTTGAATTCACGCTTTGGCCGGCCATCATCCACAGTGCCATGGGAGATTTGCGGCCAGCGTCCATTACCGATTTTGAAAGCGTTGGGTTTTCAGGAAGCTGGCCCCTGACCCACCAATCATCTTGCTTTGCGCCAATGCCCGCATAGGAAATGTCATTCAACGCGCGCGCATAATCTGCTTTGAGTTTTTCAGTTGCTAAAATCTCGGCCTTGGGTTTTGTTAGAACCGCGATGGTATCATCAATCAGCGCACTCCAACCCTCAGGTGTGTCTTCGATGTTTGAAATAAAACCAAGCAATGCCCCGGTTATTTGATGGACTGAACTGAGCGAAGCATCAGCCAAAATAACTTTAGCCTCTACACGCGCGCCTACAACATCCTTGTTATTGGCAAGAAGATTGGCAACATTATACCGTGCGTAGGCCTTGTGAACCGAGGTAGTCATTCCGATCTGGCGGAACATCGATAAGGCTTTCACTTTATCCTGGTAAAATGCAATTGAAGCTTCTTGATAAGCGCGGTCATCGGACTGCATCGCAATTACGTTGGCTGATTGTTCGTCCAATGGCGCAGGCAAAGCGAGAATTGTTTGGTTTGCACTGCCACATGCCCCCAAAACAACACCTTGTGCCATCAGCCATTGTTTGATGTAGGGGTGTGGCTTGCCAATTTGGCCGATCCGATCCCGTAAGACTTTTAAGGGATAAGTCATCCGGCATTCATAAGACGGATCCTGAACAGCGGCCAAATCTGGAGCGATGTCTTTAACCAGTGCTTTCCAATCATCTGTCGATTTAAAATCTACTGAATCAACATGAGAAGATTCAATCTGCGGGTCACCCAATCCTTGCAGCACACGCCAACTGCGTGCGCCGAATGGTTCTGTCGCATAAGTATCGATGGCGGCATTTAGTTTTTCTGGCGCACATGGCGTTTCAGCAATTACTGATGCGCTGCATAGCAAGATTGAAATTGTAGAAAGAGCGGGAAGTGTTTTTGTTAACATTTGAGTGGCTCCTCATCAGGCACTAAAATTCATACCGTCGTAAGCTGGCATAACATTTGGTGGAAGTTGTTGGCACAGGGTATCATAGTCCAGATCGACATGCATGTTAGTAATGATAGCTTGCTTGGGCTTCATGCGGGCGATCCATTCAAGCGTCTCAGCCAATGAGAAATGGCTGGGATGCGGCTTGTGGCGCAGCGCGTCAACGATCCAGATGTCGAGGTCTTCGAGGTGTTTGAGACTGGCGTCGGGAATGCCATTCACGTCTGGCGTGTAAGCCACGTTTCCAATGCGAAAGCCTAGCGCGTCAATGTTGCCGTGATGAA
>JAYVPZ010000126.1:0-9235 GCA_043757105.1 Aestuariivirga sp.
GCCTCTGCAGCCAATGCTGCAATTTCGGCCTGTGCAACATGGGTTTTGAGCCATTGGATGCGAAAGTTCGCGATCGAAGGCAGAAAAATCAAAATCTCGCCCAACATCACAAAAATAATGGTGAGCGCCAACACTTTGCCGGAAAGGCCAGTGAGAAGGTTAAACCATTTTGATGTGGCTTTTTGATTCATGGAAACAGTTTAGCCCAGCAGTTTGAGAAAGCCTAGTAAGCGCCGCAATAATGGTTTTTGCGCTATGCCCGCATAGTTGGTGATGGCTGCCCTTTTACCCACTTCACTGAAAGTTGGATAGGGCAGTACCATATTGGCGAAGGCCGAGATTTTTAGTTTCTGAGAAACTGCCAAAACCCAAGGCGCAATGAGATCACCCGCTTGTGCGCCCACAATGCTTGCGCCTAAAATTTGGCCTTTCTTGCTTACAATCACTTTGATCATGCCCTTGGTTTTGGCCTCGGCTTGCGCGCGATCATTTTCAGCAAAATGCCAGCGTAAAACTTTTACAGCATCGCCATGAAGTTTGCGCGCTTCGATTTCGTTGAGGCCAACATGCGCCAATTCAGGATCAGTATAAGTCACCCATGGAATTATATCGGTACGGTTTTTGACAGGCAACCGGAACAAGGCGCTGCGAATAATAAGGCCCGCATGATAGCCAGCCACATGGGTGAATTGTAAGCCACCCGCCACATCACCAGCCGCATAGACAAATCGGTTTGTAGTGCGCAAGCCCTGATCCACCGTGATGCCGCGTTTGGTATAGGCTATGCCTGCATCTTCAAGCTTCAATCCCTCAACATTTGGAACCCGGCCGGCAGCCACAAGCAAATGCGAACCCTTGATCACTTCGCCGTCTTTTAGAAAAACATCAATTCCGGTTTTAGATTTTCGAATTTCGGCGATGGCCACTTGCGCTCGAATATCAACGCCTTCGCTTTTTAAACTCTCAAAAATGATTGCCGTGAGTTCTGGATCATCTTTGGCCAGCGGTTGAAAGGCTTCCAAAACTGTCACCTTGGAGCCTAACCGGATATGCGCTTGCGCCATTTCCATGCCAATGGGGCCACCTCCGATAATGACCAGATGTTTTGGTAGTACGCGGTTTTTAAAAAGCGTTTCGTTTGTCAGATAGGGTACATCTTGCAGACCCGGTATCGGTGGAATACCAGCGCGTGAACCCGTGGCAATCACAATGCGGCGCGCTGAATATTTTTTGCCCTTGGCTTCAAGATAGAACGTTCCAGTAAAACGCACAGGAGCGCGAACAACAGTCACACCCAGCTTTTCAAAGCGTTCTTGGCTGTCAAAGGGCGCAATATGGGCAATCACGCTTTGCACATGATCCATCACCTTGGAATAATCGACTTTGGGCTCAACAGCCACCACGCCAAACAGCGCGGAACTGCGTTGCGCCTGTGCAGCTTTTGCAGCAGCCAGTAAAGACTTCGACGGAACACAGCCAGAATTCAAGCAATCGCCGCCCATTTCAGCTTTTTCGAACAGCACAACTTTTTCGCCAAATTGTGCCGCAGCAGCCGCAACGGAAAGGCCAGCTGAACCAGCACCAATCACAGCCAAATCATATTTCATTTAACAGATTTCCATTTTTTCAATGCAACTGGGATCAATGATACGACCCCAAGCACAGCAAGTGCTATCAACAATTGCGGTGTGATAAGTGAGGACGCTGAAATTTCAAATGGGCAATTGGCCAAACCATTTGCGGCAACACAAACATCATGCACCTTGGTCTGCGCTTCAATAATGCTGCCAAGCCCACGCCCCAACCATGCAAAAGCATAGCTGCCGGGGATGATACCAATGAATGTTGCCAATGCATAAGTCCGCAGTTCCACGCGCACTAAACCTGCCACTGCATTGATTGCAAAAAATGGAAAGGCTGGAACCAAGCGCAGGAATAGAAGATAGTTGAACGCATCATTTGCAAAACCATCCGATAGTTTTTTAACAAATGGCCCTGCCCGCTCTGCAATCGCAGTACCCAAAGATGTTTTTACGATTTGAAACACAATAATGGCACCAGCCGTTGCGGCAAAAATCGTGACCGTACCGCTCAGGGCCCAGCCAAATATGAACCCGCCTACAATACTCAATATGCCTGCACCGGGCAAAGATAAGGCGACAACGACAATATAGAGCGCCATGTAAATCAGAACCGATGCCAAAAGATGGTCACGGACATAAGACTCTAACATTGCGTGGTTTTGAGCAATGGCCTCAAGTGTGAAATATTTTTGTAGTCCGAACGCATAGGCAACGGCAATCAGCCCACTTAATGCTAAAAGGGGTAGCCAACGTCGGACAGGTGATTGAGGAGTACTTAGGGCCATTGTTTTGATCATATAAGCTAATTGGCTGATATAGCTTTAGCTGAACAGGGGGGTCTCACAGCCTCGTGAGAATGTTTTAGACGGCGTGTGAACTCTGTTATGATGATGACGCCATAAGTGAATTTGGGCCTATATCCACACCTGCGTTGACTTTTCCGGTGGCATATACCATAAACCGCCCAACTTAACCCATTAGCTGTGGTTTTGGGATTTAAACACTTGCTTCTTTTTCAGGTTTTCCTGTTTAATATCAAATGTTTACCAAGACCTTATAAAGAAGACGGAGTTTCAACGTGAAGCGTACTTTCCAACCCTCAAATCTTGTTCGCGCACGTCGTCACGGCTTCCGCTCACGTATGTCTACTGTCGGCGGTCGTAATGTTATCCGCCGCCGCCGTGCCAAGGGCCGCAAGCGGCTCTCGGCTTAATCTCAGTATTTTCCTTGCAGCGCTTAAAGCGGAGGCAGGATTTTGTTGCCGCCGCAAAAGGCGTTTATCAGCCTATGCCTGCTTTTGTGGTTCAGGCGCTCGCCCGCAAGGATGATGAGCCAGCCCGTATTGGTTTCACTTGCACCAAAAAACTCGGCAATGCTGTGATGCGCAACCGCATCCGTCGCCGATTAAAAGAGGCTGTGCGCCTCAGTTTGGGCGCGCATGTGAAGGCGGGCTTTGATTACGTCGTCATTGGCCGTGCTGCAGCTGAAAATCGCCCCTTTGAAATCTTACAAGCCGATCTTATCTCTGCCACAGCAAAGCTCCATGCTAAAGCTGCAGGCGCACCAGAAACGAGAACATAATGAACCAACAGCCAAACAAAGTTGACCCTAAAAATATGATCATGGCCGTGGCCTTGTCCATGCTCATCGTATTTGGATGGCAATATTATTACGTGGCTCCGCAAGCCCAGAAAGCACAACAACAAGCCGAGGTCGCAAAAACCCAAGCGGCTAATCCTTCACCCGCAACGCCAGCGCTGACGGCCGTTAAATCGCATGATGAAGTTATAGCGGCGACTGCCCGCGTTAAAATTGAAACAGATCAATTCTCAGGATCGATCAATCTGACCGGGGCACAGCTTGATGATTTGAAGCTGGAAAAATACCGTGAACAATACGACCCGAAAAGTCCGGCTGTTACATTGCTATCGCCTTCAGGCACGGCCAATGCTTATTTTGTAGAGCAGGGTCTCACTGCGCTGCCCGGTGCAAATTTAAAGCTTCCGGATTCAAAGACTGTTTGGAGCGCTCCTCAGGGTGCAACACTCACCGTCGATAAACCGCTTACCTTGAGTTGGGACAATGGCGCTGGTTTGAAGTTCGAGCGCAATGTCAGCATCAGTGACGATTATATCTTCACGGTCAAGCAAACTGTCAGCAACACAACGGCTACTCCAATACAGCTTTATCCTTATGCTCGCGTGCAGCGCCAAGATACTCCGGTGGTTGCTGGTTATTGGGTGTTCTTTGAAGGCATGTTGGGCGTGCATAATGGTACTATGACTGAGAACCACTACGCGGCTCTCAAAGACCTGAAAGACAAGGACGGCAAGCAAGAACCAGTCACTGTCAACAACATAACAGGCGGCTGGCTTGGCTTCACTGACAAATATTGGGCCACCATGTTATTGCCTGATAAGCAGACCAAAGTTGATAACAAATACACTTATATTGGCAATGCCGCGCGTGATGCTTACCAAGTTGAGTATGCCAGCAGTGAGCCCATCAACGTGGCCCCGGGACAAACTGTCTCCTATGAAGATCACGTTTTTGCGGGCGTCAAGATCGTCCAAAAAATCAATGCCATTAATCAGAAATATGGCCTCGATAAATTCGATTTGATGATTGACTGGGGCTGGTTCATGCCTATCACCAAAGGCATGTTTTATCTCTTGTCGTGGGTGAACGGCATCGTCGGCAATTTCGGTGTGGCAATTTTGCTTGTCACCGTTTTGGTAAAACTTGCTGTGTTTCCATTGGCCAACAAATCATACGCTTCGATGAGCCGTATGAAAAAGTTGAAGCCAGAAATGGATAAGATCAAAGCGGAATTCCCCGATGACCGCACCAAAGTTCAGCAAGCCACTATGGAGCTTTACAAGCGCGAGAAAGTTTCGCCGCTTGCGGGTTGTTTGCCAATGTTTGTACAAATTCCGGTTTTCTTCTCGCTCTATAAAGTAATCCTGACCACCATCGAGTTGCGTCATGCGCCGTTCTTTGGCTGGGTGCAGGATCTGTCAGCACCAGACCCAACATCGCTGTTTAATCTGTTTGGTCTCATCCCTTGGGTGCCACCCCATGCTTTGATGATTGGTGTCTGGCCGCTGCTCATGGGCATCACCATGTGGCTGCAAATGCGTTTGAACCCAACACCTGATGACCCAATCCAAGCCAGCATGTTTAACTGGATGCCGGTGATGTTCACCTTCATGCTCGGCACCTTCCCCGTTGGCCTCGTCATATATTGGGCTTGGAGCAACACGCTTTCAGTTTTGCAACAAAGCTACATCATGAAAAAGAATGGTGCTGAAGTAAACTTCTTTGGCAACGTTGCTGAAAGCATTCCGTTCCTCAAGAAAAAGCCGAAGGCAACTTGACCGTAACCTTCACCGATGAGCAACTTCTTGCTGGCAGGCAGTTGCTCAATGGTTCGGCCACGTTTCGCTTGGGCGTGGCCAAGCTTGAACAGTTGCCGCCACTTAAGGGCATTGAGATTGCGGTTGCGGGCCGCTCAAATGTTGGGAAGTCAACGCTGATCAATGCGGTTACTGGTGTGAATGGTTTGGCACGTGCTTCAAACACGCCGGGCCGCACGCGTGAGCTTAACTTCTTTGCGGTGGGTCAAAACGTAACCCTCGTTGATATGCCAGGTTATGGGTATGCCAAAGCGTCCAAGAAAGACGTTAAGAAATGGCAGTCTGTTCTGCGCGGTTATTTGCGCGGTCGTGTTGGCCTTACACGTGCCTTTGTGCTCATTGACGCGCGCCACGGCATCATGACGCCTGATATTGAAATGTTTGAAATGTTGGATGATGCAGCTGTGGCATACCAAATCGTCATCACCAAATCCGATAAGATCAAACCATCCGAACTTGAGAGCCTGCATGCTGAAACATTGGCCCTCATCAAAAAACGCGCCGCCGCCTATCCCACAATCCACATCACATCTGCTGAAAAGGCTTTTGGGATTGATGAGCTGCGTGCCGAGATCGCGGGTTTGGCCAAGGGATAGTGACATCACTTCCTCAATTTGCAGCGCCAACAACGCCAAGTCCCCATCCACAAAAGTAGAATTAGTTCAATTTCCGACTCAGAAATACGAGCTTTAATTGCGCTATGTAAGTTTGCAGCTTTGCTACATCTTGAGTGGCTGTAACAAGGGCGATATGCCCGTCGGGTCTTATGAGATAGATAGCCTTTTGGTTGAAGCCTGCCGATCCAAACCCATTGCTCCACGGAAAATGATACAGCGCCAGACCAACACCATGGCAATAATCTTGCAGTGATGACTGCGGCGTTCCTATGACGTGAATTTGCCAATCCAAATTTCGCAATGTCGCGAAATTATCGACGCCGCCTTCATTCACCCATGGTAAACGATCGCCAGCTTGTAACTTTCCGACACGCCCTAAGCTGATCGGGCTTTGGCGATAACTGATTTCAGTTTGTGAAACAGTCTTAAACGCCAGACGGCGTACACTTTGAAGGCGCAACAAAAGCGGCATAACATAGGGCAGAATAAATCCGCGCACGAGCTTAGCTTGCAGACCACCCGAAACCATCAAGCTGAATGCCGTGTCGGTGGTGGCCACCAGCTTTTTGGCGAAGCGCATACGCTCTGGCTCAAAACTATTAAGTAATTCAACGCTCGCGCAATTTTTCAAAACATGAGCTAGCTTCCAACTGAGATTGACTGCGTCGCCAAGTCCCGTGTTCAAACCTTGGCCGCCCGCGGGGCTGTGAATATGCGCCGCATCACCCAGCAAAAAGCAACGACCAGATTTAAATTTCGCAGCCACGCGGTGATGCACATGATAGGTCGAAAACCAATTGACCTGCTGCACCTGTACACCCAACAAATCTTCGGGCATGTGCCTCATATCTTCAAAACTGAGATGTTCTTGATTTTCGACCTCCTGCGGCACAATGCCGATGAGCCTTGTCATCCCGCTGAAGCGGATGGGAAATTGCAGAACAAAACCATATTCACCAAAACTCATTTGGCCGTCTTGCCCGGTTTCTTTTTCCAGTTTCACATCCGCCACATAAAACACATGTTGATAGGTGCCACCGGCGAAATCTAAATTGAGGAGATCACGGGTTTTGCTGCGTGCGCCATCACAGCCACAGAGATAAGCGAAGCGGGCGGTTTCATTTTTTCCTGCCTTCTGCAATTGCGCTTCGACACCGTTGCTATCTTGCGTCATGCTTTGCAGAGCCGTGTTCCATTCAACTTCAATGCCTATGGCTTTGAGACGCTTGATCAGAAATTTCTCATGGTCATCTTGGGGATAGCTCAGCGCAAATGGAAACGGGCTTAGCCCATCGCCCATATTGATGAGATCAAGGACGGCGATTTCGCGGCCATGTTCTCGGATATGGATCGCTTTGAGTTTTAAACCTTCGGCGATCATTTGGTCGGCAAGGCCAAGTTGATCATAAAATTCTAATGTGCGCGCATGCACCACCATGGCACGCGAGGCCAGGCCGGGGCCTAGATTTTTATCGATAATCCGAAAGTGAGTGCCGTGCCGCGCTAGGCGCAAAGCCAACATCAAGCCTGTTGGCCCCGCACCGACAATAAGAATTTGAGATTCAGCCATGTCGGCCCCTCTTGTTCATGCACGATTAAATACAGCATAGTGCAAAATTCGGCACAACAGAAATTAGCGGTTTGATCGGCTCCAACACTAGCACATAGCGCCTATTCATAAAATGAGGGGCGCACCTCATTTTTTACTTTCGTACTTTTGTAATTCCTTTATAAGCACCCCGAAATCAAAAATCAGGAGTGTTTCATGGCTAAGGTAAGAGTTGCAATTAATGGTTTCGGCCGCATTGGGCGCAATGTTGTGCGCGCCATTTATGAATCAGGCCGCACTGATATTGATATTGTCGGCATCAATGATCTGGGCCCGGTTGAAACCAACGCGCATCTTCTGCGCTTTGACTCGGTGCATGGCCGCTTCCCACATGACGTAAAAGTGGATGGCGACTCGATTAATATCGGCACAGACAAATTCAAAGTGACCGCAGTTAAAGACCCATCGCAATTGCCATGGAAAGAACTGGGCGTTGATATTGCTTTCGAATGCACAGGTATTTTCGCTGCAAAAGATAAGGCCTCGGCGCATTTGACTGCTGGTGCAAAACGCGTTTTGGTTTCAGCGCCTGCTGATGGCGCAGATTTCACAGTCGTCTACGGCGTGAACCATCAAGGCCTGACGAAGGATCACATCGTTGTTTCAAACGCATCGTGCACCACAAACTGTTTGGCGCCCGTGGCTTCGGTGTTGCATGCAACAGTTGGTATTGACCACGGCTTCATGACCACGATCCACGCATATACCGGCGATCAACCCACCCTCGATACGATGCATAAGGATCTCTACCGTGGCCGCGCCGCTGCCATGAGCATGATCCCAACATCAACAGGCGCTGCCAAGGCCATCGGCTTGGTGATCCCTGAGTTGAAGGGCCGTTTGGACGGCACATCAATCCGCGTTCCAGTACCCAATGTGTCAGTTGTTGATTTCAAATTCGTGGCCAAGCGCGCCACCACTGTTGAAGAAATCAACGAAGCAATCAAGGCGGCTTCGCATGGTAAGCTGAAGGGCATTTTAAACTATACAACTCAACCAAATGTTTCGATCGATTTCAATCATGATCCACATTCATCCACCTTCCACATGGACCAAACCAAGGTTATGGAAGGCACATTCGTGCGCATCCTCACTTGGTATGACAATGAATGGGGCTTCTCCAACCGCATGAGCGACACTGCCGTTGCCATGGGGAAGTTGCTGTAAAGTATCCGTCTGAACAAAAACTAAAGCCGTCATTCCCGCGCAGGCGGAAATCCATCACGATTAATATTTTGCCTTTTGATGGATACTCCGCCTTCGCGGAGTATGACGGTTTTAAAATTTAAACTACACCGCCTGATACCGTGCAATGGCCGAGCGTTCGATAGCCGCTGTCACGAGTTTATCAAGACCCAGCGCATCGCGCAAAATTGCCAGAAAGCGCAGCTCTTCGCGGCCCACCACCAAATCAACTGCCGCCACTTCCACTGCCAAAGCATAAGCCGTTTCTTTGAGTTTTGTAGGCAGTTGATTGTTCACCAACCCTAAAACCGTCGTCATGCCCTCTTCGTTCTGCAAAATATCACTGCACTCTTGCACCACTGTCACCAACCTTGATCGATCAAAGGTTTTGAACGCAGGAAGCGTGCGCAACAGCAATTCAATTTCCTGCAACTCATCTGTGCTAATCCGGCCTTCCACAGCAGACATCATGACCATAACGTAGATCAAAGCTTGTTGGTTAGAGATCGTACCGGTCATTTTTTTTCTTTCTGTTCTGCCTTCGCCCGCGCAACTTTGCGTGGGAGAAGGTCCCGAAGGGGGATGAGGGCCTCTTTGGTTCCGCATAATCAGGCGTTTGAGTTTGTGGCCAGAAGCTCTCACCCGCCTGTCGGCACCCTCTCCCATTGCTGCGCAACGGACGAGGGCACACGTTGCACCATAATCACCTAGCTAAACCAACTTGTCCAGCTTCGGTGTAAATGATTTTACCAAATCAATGGCCTCCACCAATCCCACGCGGTCAATCTGAATACCCGGTGGAAATGCTGTGGTGAAACGCGTGGC
>JAYVPZ010000127.1:0-2379 GCA_043757105.1 Aestuariivirga sp.
GTAGGACTCGAACCTACGAAGCCGTAAAGCAGGGGATTTACAGTCCCCCCCCTTTGCCACTCGGGACACTCTCCCCCGATTTCACAAAACAAAGCTTCCAGTCCGATTTCCCAACCAAACTAAAAGCTTGGGCCGCTGTATGCCGCTGAGGTTCGATTAAGTCAAGCGCAAGTCAGCTCATTTTTGCAATGGCTTGCTTAATCGCCACTTGCGCTTCAGTTGGCAGAAACAGCGACGTGTCCCCACCCATCTTGGCAATCTGCTTGACCAGCGAAGATGAGATCATTCGGGTGGCCGGAGAGGCTGCTAAAAACACCGTTTCAATGTCAGGCGAAAGCGCGCCATTCATCTGCGCCATCTGCACTTCACAATCAAAGTCTGAAGCATCACGGAGGCCGCGGATAATCACCCCTGCATGGGCTTTGTGGGCAGCCTGCACTGTCAAATCGGAAAACGTGACGACACTCACTTTCAACCCAGCATGTTCAGCAATCGGTTTGGTCACCTGCTCAATCAGTTTGACGCGGGCATCAGCGTCCAGCAATGCTTGCTTGGAGCCATGCAGACCAACACCAATAACCAGCTTATCGACAATACGGGCAGCACGTGCGATCACATCAAGGTGGCCATAGGTGATGGGATCAAATGATCCCGGGTAAAATCCAATACGCATTATCGCCCTTTCAGAACCATCCAAGCCGCACCGCCCACAAGGAAACTGCCGCTGATAATTTCTATTGCCCTAATTCTCTTGCACGAAAGCCAAGCCCCCGCCCTGCCCGCTGCCAAGGCATAAGTTGTATCGCCCAGTGCTGCAATCACCGTAGCTGTTAAACCCAAAATCAAAGTAGTGCGAACCACGTCCGCCCCCTCTGGAATGAACGGCGGAATGAGCGCGCCAAACAACACCAACATTTTAGGGTTCGACATGATCACCACAAAACCTTGCAAGAAAAAACTGCCGCGTGGCCTTGCGTGGTCGGTCGCCACTGCCAAATCACCTTTCGACATAAACAGTTTGTAAGCCAGCCAAATCAAATAAGCCGCACCCGCATAACGCAGCAAAACAAACCAAACACCCATCACTTGTATGGCCGCACCCAAACCCAGTGCCGCAATACCAAGCCAAATGACAAGGCCCACTTGCGTGCCAAGAGCATTCATCAAACCTGCTCGCGTGCCGTGCTTCAAGCTATTGGCGATGATCACGGTAACGGTGGGGCCAGGCACCAAAGTCAAGGCCAGTGCTGCCAATACAAATGCAAAATAAGAGTCTGTTGTCATGTTCATTACCTTACGCCAGATTGAACAAAACTAGCAAATCAGCTTTTTGGTTTGGAACGCGGCTCAAACACCCAAGGCCTGTCACCTTGCGTACCCCTCGCCGTTTCAACACGCACTGCACCGCCATCAATATAAATCGCATGAGCGCCAGATTTCCAAACATCAAATCGGTCAATCCTGAGCTTGGCCTCGGCACATTTATCCCGCAATGGAAAATCCGTAATTATGATTTCGGTTGGCGGGCACTCCCAATCTGCATCTGCTGATTCATGAATGTAAGCAACGCTCATCGGCGCTAAGTCTGAAAAACACATATTCTCTCTACAAGTCCAACCGGGCTTCGCGGCTGATGCTTCCATGGTCTCAACTTGTCCATTAGCCTGCAACCATTTTTCCGACGCAAATTTTCCCTTGGTAGCATCGGCCAAAACATAGTTTCCATTTTTATCTCGAATAGCAACATTGTTGCCTCGATCCTCGACCAGCACTTCTGGCAAATGGGTCGCCGTTGCCAAATAAATTCCAAAAACAATCAACCCTGCACCAAACCAACGAAACGCTCCTAGCACGAGGCAAATGATCATCGTCCCCGCCGCCATAAGGGAAACACTTAGCAACGAAGGCTGGGGCACCATGCCATTTGCATAAGGCAATGCAGCCACACTGTCCGAAATCCACATTGTTGCTTGCAAGCCAACTTCAACCAATTTGAAGGGCCAATATTCCAAACCGAAAGGCATTAATAAAACCCCCAGCATTGCCGCTGGCATCACCATCAAATCAGCAATCGGCAACGCCAACGCATTGGCAATTGTGCCATATGGTGAGAGACGGCCAAAATGATAAACCGCAGCGATACTGGAAAGCCCACCTGCCACGACTGTCGTCAAAACTGAACCTGCAAACAATTTTACCCCATAAGAAGCAAATCGGGATAGGCGCGAAGCGTCACGCGCTTTCATATCGACGGCTCTGTTGTTCCAATACTCAAAGAACGCCACAATGCCGATCACAGCTAAAAACGACATTTGAAAACTGGCGCGCACGGCTTCTTCAGGATTGAACGCAAGAATAATCAATGCGGCCAATGCAATG
>JAYVPZ010000128.1:0-9211 GCA_043757105.1 Aestuariivirga sp.
GTCATTCATACTGGCCTCCAACCCAGTATGAAGCTTGAATCACCCTTCAACTGATTTGGGAATCCCTATTCGATTCCGTCAGGACAGAAACCGCTCTAACTCAGAAGAAACTTGTCAAGCAGCTGGCCCACGGAAAAGGGGTTCAGAAAATTGTGGTTGCTGCGAAGAAAGCGCCGACGGTTCTCTCCAAACCTATCTATATGGGTCGCCAGCAAGTTCAGTTCGCTTCGAATGAACGCGCAGGTACCATCATTATTAGAACGCAGGAACGTGCACTTTATGAAATTTTGGGTGGCGGCAAAGCGATGCGCTACCTCGTTGCAGTTGGCAAAGAAGGTTTTTCTTGGACGGGCGTTGCGCGCGTTGGCACTAAGCGCATTAATCCGCCTTGGACTCCCCCAGATGAAATGATTGTACGCAAACCTGAACTGGCGAAATGGGCCATGGGAATGCCCGGTGGTGATCCAGAAAATCCATTGGGGCCGCGCGCCCTGTATTTGTTCAAGGGCGAGTATGACACAGGTTTCCGCATCCACGGACCATCCACCCCAAGTCGATTGGCACGGCTGCGTCATCTGGGTGCATCCGCGTGCTGAATGCGGAAGTGATCGAACTTTTCCAACAAACTCGCGTGGGAACCAAAGTCATCGTCTTGTAATTTTCCTCTGCATATGATTGAAGGCCGTAGATCAATTTTGACTGGGTTTTTTCATAATGGAACGTCGGGAACTTTTGCGGATGCTAATGGTTGGTACGGCTGGTATGACAGTGATGTCGCAGCAGGCTGAGGCCTTTCATTTTGGCAAGGCAAAGAACACAAAAACACCAAAGCTTGAAAAGATTAAAGCTAAGCCGCTGCGCCCAGTATATCAGGGACGCACGGAAGTGAGTTTTAATTCCATTGAAAAACCGGGCACGCTGATCATCAAAACTGACGAACGTGCATTGTATAAAATTTTGGGTAACGGCAAGGCGCTGAGATATCTTGTGGCCGTAGGCAAGGAAGGCTTCTCTTGGGCTGGAGTGGCTAAGGTTGGCCTGAAGCGCGAAAATCCGGTGTGGACGCCACCTCCTGAAATGATCGACCGCAAACCTGAATATGCCAAATGGGCCGAGGGCATGCCGGGCGGTTTGCCTATCAATCCACTTGGGCCACGCGCTATGTATTTGTTTGACAAAGGTGGCGACACGGGCTTTCGCATCCATGGCACGATCCATCCTGAATCGATTGGCACTGCTGCTTCGTCGGGCTGCATTCGAATGCTGAACAAGGAAGTGATCGAGCTTTATGGTCAAACGCGAGTGGGCACTAAAGTCATCGTCATTTAATGGCAACCCCGCACCCAGCCCATATCGACATGAAAATGATCGGCATGATCGGCATTATAATCTGGACTTAAAGTGAGATTGAAATAGTCGCATAGACCATCGCGAACGTCGTGCAAAAATTTGCCTTCCGGGCCGCCCGCTTTAAATCGCGCCAAAACACCAATGAGGCGGCCATCGGCCATCCGGAAACCTGAAATATCAAAAGCATTGGCTGTTGCGTGTTCGCTCATATTATGTGAGCGGCGGATAATGCGACAGCTATATGATCCAAAATGCGTGATTTCTTTTACACCCTGCCCAAAATATTTTTTGGCAGCTGGCTGTACCACATGGCGTTCCCACAAATATAACCGAGCAACTATATTGCAGCGTGTTTGCTCTGGCTTGATCTTTGCAAGCGATAAGCGGTCAAGTATGAGCGTGTTTTCCAAATAGCAGGCAGGGCCGCGCTGGCTGTCAGGCAACAGCAACGTGGCGATGCCGGTTTGCTTGATTGATTGCAAACAGGCTTCTGGATCAAGATCAAGATTTTTGAGCTTCATGCTGCGAAACCAAGACGGCCCCTCACGCAGATCGGGCGGCGCAAAGGGATCGTATTGAGGAGGCAAGGTGATCAGACGCAAATTGATGGCAAAGGCCAACACCATGAATAGAAATACGGCACCGATGAACAATCGCACCAATATTGAGCCTAGTGTCATCCGCCTTTTTGCCCCCAATCTTTACTAAATCCATTGTTGGCGGCGGTTCAAGGCAAAACCAAGACAAATGTCAAACTTCGCCCTGCGGTGATCTGACCTGTTACTTTATGCCGTATTTGCTTTGTTGCAGCGCACTCGTTAAAAGACAACTCTGCACTAGAAGGCAATTAAATGTCCGATTCCAAACTGAAGGCGCGGCCCTTATCGCCGCATGTACAAATCTATCGCCCCATGCTTTCCATGACCATGTCGATTATGCACCGTATAACAGGTGTGGCCCTTGCCGTTGGAATGGTCGGACTGGTGTTGTGGTTTACGGCGGCTTCAATTTCTGATTCCTATTTCAGTTTGGTGCAGGGCTTCTTTAATCATTGGTTTGGTCGTTTGGTTTTGTTTAGCTTTACATGGGCGTTGATGCACCACATGCTGGGCGGTCTTCGCCATTTTATTTGGGATACAGGGCGCGGGTTTGAGTTGAAGACTGTTGAGTTGTTGGTGCGCGCCAATTTGATTGGCTCAGTGTTACTGACGATTTTGATTTGGGTAATCGGTTATGGGGTGCGGGCATGAGCATGCGCAGTGATCTCGGCAAAGTGCGGGGTTTGGGCTCAGCTAAATCTGGCACCGAACATTTTTGGATGCAGCGCGTAACTGCGATTGCCAATATCCCGCTGGTGATCTTTCTGGTGTGGTTCATCGTTTCGCATATGGGTTCCACAAGAGCTGACTTCATCGCTTCGGTTAAACATCCACTGATCGCAGTCGCTTTGTTGCTGGCCTTTGCTTCGTTCCTTTATCACATGCGCCTTGGCCTCCAAGTTGTGATTGAAGACTATGTGCATGGTTCAGCAAAGTTTGTAGCACTTCTGGCCAATACATTCTTTGCGGTGATTTTGTTTGCCACTGCTGCCTACGCAATTTTGAAAATGAGTTTTGGACTTTAATGGCTGTTTCTTATCCGATCACAGATCATACATTTGATGTTGTTGTTGTAGGTGCCGGTGGCGCTGGTTTGCGTGCTGCACTTGGCGCATCGCAAGCGGGCCTCAAAACCGCGTGCATCTCAAAAGTGTTTCCAACACGTTCGCACACTGTTGCGGCCCAAGGCGGCATCGCGGCGTCACTCGCCAATATGGGCGCTGATGATTGGCGATGGCATATGTATGACACGGTGAAGGGCGCTGATTGGTTGGGCGACCAAGACGCCATTGAATATCTTGTGCGCAATGCGCCGACTGCGGTTTATGAGCTCGAACATTTCGGCATGCCATTTTCGCGCACTGAAGACGGCAAAATTTATCAGCGCCCCTTTGGTGGGCACATGATGAATATGGGTGAGGGGCCACCCGTACAGCGCACCTGTGCCGCAGCTGACCGCACAGGCCACGCCATGCTTCACACTTTGTATGGGCAGAGTCTGCGTTACGACACAGCGTTCTTTATTGAGCATTTTGCGCTTGATCTGATCATGGAAAATGGCGTGTGCCGTGGTGTGATTGCCATGTGTATGGAGGATGGCAGCATTCACCGCTTCCGTTCGCACCAAACTATTCTGGCCACGGGCGGCTATGGCCGGGCTTATTTTTCAGCCACATCAGCCCACACCTGCACGGGCGATGGCAATGCGATGGTGCTGCGCGCCGGGCTGCCTTTGCAAGATATGGAGTTCGTACAATTCCACCCTACAGGCATTTATGGCGCAGGTTGCTTAATCACTGAAGGTGCAAGAGGCGAGGGTGGTTATCTCACTAACAGCGCTGGCGAACGCTTTATGGAGCGCTATGCACCATCAGCCAAAGATCTTGCCTCACGCGATGTTGTATCGCGTTCGATGACCGTTGAGATTCGTGAGGGTCGTGGCGTTGGGCCTTTGAAAGATCACATCTATCTACATCTTGAGCATCTCGATCCTGCCGTGCTGCATGAACGTTTGCCCGGCATTTCTGAATCTGCGAAAATTTTTGCAGGCGTGGACGTCACCAAAGAACCAATCCCGATCTTGCCAACCGTTCATTACAATATGGGCGGCATTCCCACAAATTATCATGGTGAAGTTTTGGCGGGTGATAAGAAGAACGAAGAGAAAATCGTTGAAGGCCTCATGGCTGTGGGCGAAGCAGCATGTGTTTCTGTTCACGGTGCCAATCGTTTGGGTTCAAATTCACTGATTGATCTCGTGGTGTTTGGCCGCGCCGCTGGTTTGCGCTGCATTGAGAAAGTGAAATTGGGATCTGCGCATTCCGAGCTTCCAAAGAATTCGGCTGATGTTGCACTTGCGCGCCTCGATCATTTCCGCCACGCCAATGGCTCAACACCCACCGCCAAACTCCGCGCCCAAATGCAGCGCGTAATGCAGGATGACGCTGCCGTTTTCCGCACCCAAAAGACACTCCAAGAAGGCTCCACTAAGATCAACGCCATCTGGAAAGGCGTGGATGATATTTCGGTTACGGACCGGTCATTGGTGTGGAACAGCGACTTGATCGAAACTCTAGAGTTCGACAATTTGATCATCCAAGCCGCTGCAACTGTGGACTCTGCATTAGCCCGCCAAGAAAGCCGAGGGGCACATGCCAGAGAAGATTTCCCGAAGCGTGATGATGTGAAATGGATGAAGCATTCACTCAGTTGGACGGATGATGCGAAGAAAAAAGTCACCCTCGGCACACGCGGCGTTCATAATTATACGATGAGCAAGGATGTGGAATACATCAAGCCAAAGGCGCGGGTGTATTGATGTTAAGGTCTGATCAGCATCTCTTTTCTTCCCCTCCCCCTCGTGGGGATGTTCGCGGTGGCGGGCGCTTGGTGCTTGAAATGAAAAAGAACTGCGATGTAAACTTTCCTGCCGGAACGATCCCCACCCCAACCCTCCCCACAAGGGGAGGGAGTCAGAATGAGATAATACATGGTCACCTTCACTCTCCCACAAAACTCCAAACTCCAACCCGGCAAAGTTCACCCCATGCCTGCGGGTACAAACATCCGTGAGTTTAAAATCTATCGCTGGAACCCTGACGATGGAAAGAACCCACAGGTTGATAGCTACCACATCAACATGGACGAGTGCGGGCCGATGGTTTTGGATGCGCTTGTTAAAATCAAGAATGAGCAAGACCCAACACTCACCTTCCGCCGTTCCTGCCGCGAAGGCATTTGTGGTTCATGTGCCATGAATATAGATGGCACGAACACGCTGGCATGCCTCAAAGCCTGTGATGATGTGAAGGGTGCCGTGAAAATTTATCCGCTGCCGCATATGGCGGTGGTGAAAGATTTGGTGCCGGACATGACGCATTTTTATGCGCAGCACCGCTCCATCGAACCATGGCTCAAAACCACCACTCCAACACCGCAAGCCGAATGGAAACAGAGCGAAGGCGAACGCGCATTATTGGACGGCCTCTATGAATGCATCCTCTGCGCCTGCTGCTCCACATCCTGCCCATCATATTGGTGGCATGGCGATCGCTATTTAGGCCCAGCGGTTTTATTGCAAGCTTACCGCTGGCTGATTGATTCACGCGACGAAGCCACAGGCGAGCGCCTCGACAATCTAGAGGACCCATTCCGACTTTATCGCTGCCATACGATTATGAACTGCGCCAAAGCTTGCCCGAAGGGACTTTCTCCAGCCAAGGCGATTTCTGAAATTAAGAAGATGATGGTCGAACGGCGGGTATAGTTTTTTGCACTCTAACTTTCCTTCATCCGTCATTCCCGCGAAGGTTGGAATCCATCCAAACAGTAGTGGTCGTTTTGTAATGGATTCCCGCCTTCGCGGGAATGACGAGGTTTGCAGATTTTGTATCCAATGACCTTGCCTCCACCAATTGCGCATACGCCCTATGATGGCTTATCAAAGCCGTTCAACATCGGCACTCGTCCACTCGACATCAAGGAATGGATTGAAGTCGATACAAATCTGCCTGCATACCTGAATGAGAAGTCGAAGCATTACCGCGATGATCGGCATCAAGTGATTGTTTCAGAAGAAAGTTCAACACAGGCACAAAGCGAAGTATTGAATTTGCTCTCCGAACATGTGTGCGAGCGCTATCCGAACATCTATCGCAAAAGCAACAATGGTATCGATGTTCTAAATGGCCAGTTTCATGTGGAGCTAGATGAGCAATCCCTGCCACCGCTCGCCATCGCCGCGAAACTTGTGCAGGAAGATTTGGTATTAATGAGCCCTTCGCCCGAAGGTTGGCGTTTGGTTGCAGCTTCATTGTGTTTCCCATCAGCTTGGAATCTGCTCGAAAAATTCGGCCACCCGTTGCACCAAGTTCATGGGCCCGTTCCGGGTTTCGGCACAGGCACCCGCAACGCTTCAGTGATCGACCGCATGTTTGATAATTTGCGCCCAGAGCAATCGGTGATGCGGTGGAACTGGTCGCTGCATGAAGATAGTGAACTCCATCACCCCACATCACATAGCGGAACTCAAAGCCGCTTTGCTGATGGCGATATTGGTGGACATGTGTACTTGCGCGTTGAACGGCAAACTTTGCGCAAGCTGCCGATCTCGGGTGATATTGTATTCACAGTGCAAATTTATCTTGATCCGCTTGAAATTCTTGAAACCATGCCCGACGGCGCGCAGCTTGCGGCGGCGATTGATGCTCAGTTGAGTGTTTTTTCAATCGAGCAAGAAAGCTATAAGGGACTTGTGGGCGAGCGCGAAAGATTGTCGGCTCACCTTAAACATATAGCTGCTTCGCATAAGGATTAGCTCTTGAACGACTCGCAGAAAAAACTGACACCTCTTCGTCTTGAAATTGACGCTGTGGATCAAGCGCTTATCAAACTTATTGCGCAACGCTTTTCAATTGTAGACCGCGTGATCAAAATCAAGCGCAACTCAAGTTTACCAGCTTCAATCCCTGAACGCGTTGAACAGGTGGTTCAAAACGCAATCCAGAGAGCCAAAGAGAGCAACATTCCCGAAATGACAGTCGAAAAGATATGGCGACTCCTCATTGCAGAAACGATTGCCTACGAAGAGTCTGAATTAACACCAAAATAGCTGTTAATAACCTTGGCCCCGAACTTGCTCCATTTTAATCGAAGGTGAATTCTTTGCTTAAAGGAGAGACTATATGCTGCGGATTTTATCAATCGCGATTATGCTGCTTCCTCAATTGGCCTACGCTGACACGTCAACTGGCAGTATCAATGCATCTGTCACAATCACCCGAATTCCACAGCCAGTAGCGCGCTTTAGTGGCAGTCGCTTTACACAAGGTGCTGCGTCCATTTCAGTCACCAATGCCGGGTTTAACGATATCACGCCATTGGGCCTATCAGGTGCGAGTTACTATTTCTCAGCTGTACGCCAAGGCCGACTCTATGAAATTGCAGTTGCTGCAGAAAATGGGCGGATTTTGAGTGTGAAAGTGGTTTAAAATAACCCCAACCCCTTTGTATTGCACTGCAACATGCGCTATATCGACGCCATCTCAGATTATCAGAAGGCGCAAACATGTCCCTCAACAGCTTCAAATCCCATAAAACGCTAAAAGTTGGCACAAAAAGCTATACTTATTTCAGTTTAAAGGCGGCGGAGAAGAATGGACTGAAGGGCATTTCGCGATTGCCATTTTCGTTGAAAGTGGTTCTGGAAAATCTGCTGCGTTTTGAAGATGGCCGCACGGTGACGAGAGAAAGCATTGAAGCCGCCGCAAAGTGGCTTTCCAACAAAGGCAAAACTGAAGCCGAAATCGCTTTCCGCCCAGCGCGTGTTTTGATGCAAGATTTTACGGGCGTTCCAGCCGTGGTCGATCTCGCTGCAATGCGCGATGGCATGAAGCATCTGGGTGGCAAGGCCCAGCAGATTAATCCGCTTGTGCCTGTTGATCTGGTGATTGATCATTCAGTCGTGGTTGATAATTTTGGCAACAACAAATCACTCGCTGCAAATGTGAAGCGCGAATATGAGCAGAACGAAGAGCGCTATAAGTTTTTGAAATGGGGCCAAGGCGCGTTTGAAAATTTCCGCGTGGTTCCTCCGGGCACTGGTATTTGCCACCAAGTGAATCTTGAATATCTGGCACAAACGGTCTGGACCAAAACTGAAAAAGTTAAAGGCAAGACGGTGACGACGGCTTATCCCGATACTTTGGTAGGAACCGATAGCCACACGACGATGGTGAACGGTCTTGGCGTTCTCGGTTGGGGTGTTGGCGGAATTGAAGCAGAAGCCGCCATGTTGGGCCAGCCGCAATCAATGCTGCTGCCCGAAGTTATTGGGTTCAAGATGACTGGCAAATTGAAAGAAGGTGTGACGGCAACCGATCTCGTTTTGCTGGTCACTCAAATGCTGCGCAAGAAAGGCGTGGTCAATAAATTTGTCGAATTCTATGGTGAAGGTCTTCGCTATTTGACACTCGCTGACCGCGCGACGATTGCTAACATGGCACCGGAATATGGCGCAACTTGTGGTTTCTTCCCCGTGGATAGTGTGACGCTAGATTATCTGAAGCTTTCGGGCCGCAAGAATGACCGCATCGCGTTGGTTGAAAAATATTGCAAGGCGCAAGGCATGTTCGCCACCAAGGCCGATCCGGTTTTCACTGACACGTTAGAACTTGATCTCGCCTCAGTTGTGCCTGCCATGGCAGGTCCAAACCGTCCTGAAAAGTTTGTTCCATTGGGTGATATCAAGTCCGGGTTCCAATCTGCCTTGGATGCACCAAAAGACAAAGCGGGTTTTGCCAAAGCTGGCGAGCAAGCCAAGCGCGTTAAAGTGGCCGACAAAAATTTCGACATTGGCCATGGTGATGTGGTGATTGCTGCAATCACATCTTGCACCAATACATCCAATCCATCGGTGCTGATCGCCGCTGGCTTGCTGGCGCGTAAAGCTGCTGCTCTTGGCATCACATCGAAGCCTTGGGTGAAAACTTCTTTCGCTCCAGGTTCACAAGTGGTCAGCGAATATATGAACAAGGCTGGCTTGCAAAAAGACCTCGACAAGATCGGCTTTAACCTTGTTGGCTATGGCTGTACCACTTGTATCGGAAATTCTGGCCCGCTTGATCCGGCGATTTCAAAAGCCATCAACGACAATGGCATCGTCGCCTCCGCCGTTATTTCTGGCAACCGCAATTTCGAAGGGCGTGTATCGCCAGATGTTCAAGCAGCTTATCTCGCATCGCCGCCATTGGTGGTGGCTTACG